>NZ_JBHZCS010000053.1:0-69300 GCF_042755705.1 Nocardia sp. NPDC059154 | reverse complement strand
TTCGGGCCCCGCACCCAGGTGGTGGCGATCCAGCTGGGAGCCAACGACGAGTGGCCGCATGATTCGGCGACCACCGCCGATGCCCCCGCCCAATTGACCTGCGCGTTCAACATCTCTCAGGGTTGCGACGCCGACGCGGTGTCCCAGGGCCGATGGCCCGACCTCGACACGGTCAACGGACCGGCCTACGCCGACCGCATCCGCAAAGTCGTCGACTATGTGAAGTACTACGCGCCCAACGCCAAGATCGAACTGGTCGGCTATCCCGAACTGGCCCCGGCGAACTCGACCGCCTGGTGTCTCGACGTCCTGGGCGTCTTCCGCTACGTCCAGCCCCGAGCCACTGCCATCAACGAATTCTGGAACCGCCTGGACGACGCTGAACGCGATGCCGCCCAAGCCCTTTCCATCGACTTCGTCGACGCCCGGACCCCCACCGCCGGCCACGGCCTCTGCTCCCCCGACCCCTGGCTGCTCTCCGTCCTGGACCCCAAGGTGAATCTCGTCGGCCTCCCCTTCCACCCCACGCCCCGCGGCGACGCCGCGGTAGCCGCCGAGGTGCACAGCCGCATCACACAGACCCGTTGATCCGAAGTAGCCGCTATCCCGCGTAGGCGGTTTTGCCGCCGTCGATCACCATCTGGGCGGCGGTCATGTACGGGAAGTCGTCGGAGGCCAGGGCCAGGGCGAAGGCGGCTATCTCGTCGGGGGTGGCCATGCGGCGCAGGCCGGGGACGTGCTGTTTGCCGTAGACCTCGGTCATGGTCTTCCATACCTCGTCGGGGAGGTTCATCGCGCCTGCCGCACGCCGGACCAGTTCGGTGTCGGTGGTGCCGGGGATGAGGGTGTTGATGCGAATGTTCTTGTCCGCGTAGTCGTAGGCGGCCGCTTGGACCATGCCGACCAGCCCGCGTTTGGCGGCGGTGTAGGCGGCCCGGCCCTCGGTGGTGGCGATGGCGTTGGACGAGGAGGTGACGACCACGACCCCGCCGCCGCGGGCGATCAGGTGCGGGATCTCGTATTTCAAGGCCAGGAAGTTGCCGCGCAGGTCGGTGTTGACGACATCGTCCCATTCGGCGGAGCTGTACTCGTGCAAGGCTTTCTGCAGCGTGATGCCCGCATTGTTGAAGCAGACGTCGAGCCCGCCGTACTTGTCGGCGACCGCGTCCACGAACTGGCGCACATCGGATTCCACCCGGACATCGGCCCGGATGTAGGTGGCTTCCCCGCCCGCGGCCCGGATCTGCTGTTCGACCTGGCGGCCGAGTTGTTCTCTGCGGCCGCAGAATCCGACGTGCCCGCCCTCGGCGGCGAACATCAGGGCGGCCGAGCGGCCGATCCCGGAGGTGGCGCCGGTGATCAGTACTACCTTCCGGTCGAAACGCCGTGCGCCGGAAGGCTTTACCACGGGGGTCGGCGCTCCGCCCTGGACGAGGGCGATGCCGCCGGCCGCGCCCGCCGCCGCGGTGAGGGTCGCGGCGACTCCGGTGGTGGTGAGGAGCCGTCGCCTGCTGACCCCCGAGGCGGGGCCGGGTTCGGCGGCGGATTCGGGCTCAGTGCTGGCATCCATAATGGATAGCGTAACTATCGGATAGTTCTACTGTCTACTCTCCGGATGGAGTTGCCGCACAGCCGGAACCGACCTCGAACATGGCCACACCGTGCGCCGGAATATCGGCGGCGCTCAGTGCACCGGTGGTCGTGGTGTCGGTGTGCGTCCACAGATTGCGCACCGAGTAACACTCGGCCTGCCGCAATCCGGTTGCGGCCAGCCCGGTTTCGATGGTCGCCGCTCGATCGCCGGGATTGAACACGGCCACCGCCACCGCGCCGCCGGCGAGCGGCTTGACCAGAATCCGCCCGTCCCCCGGCAGCGGCGTCGCCTGCGCCACCCGCGAATCCTGGTCCACGGCAATGACATCGGCATTGGTCAGCAGGGCGCGGGTCTGCTCGGACATCGCGCGCACATCGTTTCCGGCGATCAGCGGCGCCGCGAGCATGGCCCACAGCGAGAAGTGCGCGCGCTGCTCCTCGGGATCGAGGCTGAACTGCGGATCACGCAGGCGGCCGACCACCTCGGGCGACAGATCGAACGACGTCTCGAGTTCCAGAATCTGGCGGGTCGTCAACGGCCCGGCCAGAACGTCGGCGGGATAGCCCGCCAGATGCGCGCCGATGAACTCGGTCAGCGGCAGCCCGACCACCATCATGTCGGGATCGTTCCAGTAGCCCGGGCGGGTGCGGGTGGCCAGCGGTTCGGCGGCCCCCAGCTCGTCGGTGACACCGATCAGGCCGCGCCCGGATCGGGTGGCCAGGTGCTGATCCGGCGACCCGTTGTGCCACAGCGGAATCAGATCCGCGGTATTGCGGGTCATATCCGAGATGGTCGACCAGTCGTAGTCCCCGCCCGCGTGCAGGTTGCCGGAACTGTTCGGGTTGATGCTGTAGACGATCCGCCGCCCGCTGGCGCGCAGGGCATCCCGCATGGCGGTGAAGGCGGGCACCTGCTCGGCGAGGTCGGTGTCGGCCCGGCACCAGTCGTATTTGAGGAAGTCGACGCCCCAGTCCGCGAAGGCCCGCGCATCGGCGGTCTCGTGCCCGCGACCGGCATTCTCGGGCGTCTGCCCACAGGTCTCGTTGTAGGGGCTCGAGTACAGGCCCAGATACATGCCGCGCGCGTGCGCGTAGTCGGCGAGCGCGGCCATGCCGTGCGGGAACCGCCGCGGATCGGCCCGCAGGTTCCCGGCGGCGTCGCGTTTCGGGGCAGCCCATCCGGCATCCAGATTCACGTAGCGGTATCCGGCGTCGCGCATGCCGGAGCCGACCATGGTGTCGATGACCTCGTGGATGTTCTGCTCGGTCAGCGGAATTCCGGAATTCCACGAATTCCAGCCCATGGGCGGGGTGAGCCGACCGCCGACCGCTGCGATCGGGGCGGGACGCGGCGGCGCGGCCGCGGTGTCGGCGGTCAGCAGGGCGGTGGCGACGACCAGCGCGAACGACAGGATTCCAACTCGCACGCGGGACGTCTCCTCGGATGGCGGAAGGTTCAATTGTGCGGCGGGAGCTGGCCGTCGGCCTTCACAGTAGTGCCGGTGAGAGTAAAGGTGACCACGCTGGGTCCGCCCTGGGGGCAGCACATGGGGTCGTTGCCGTTGAGCCAGTGGTAGGTGAGCGACAGCGAGGTGCGGGTCTTGCCGGTCACCATCGTGTACATGTACGGGTTGGGGGTGGCCGTCCCCAGATACGTGCCGTTGGTGAAGAACAGAACGTGGGTGTACGGGTGGTTGGTGTCGGAATTCACCGTCATCCAGGACAGCACCCCGGCACAACCCGCGGAGATCTGATCATCGGCGGCCTGACCCGTCTTCCACCCGCCGACCGGCGGCGGCGACAGCCGCGCGATGGCCTCCCGGGCCAGGTCGGAATTGATGTCGAGGCAGAGCCCGTGGCCGCTGCCCGCCGGGGCGTCGGACTGCTGGGCGGCGACGGGAGCCGAGGTGGGGGCCGTGGAACTGGGGCCCGTCGAAGTGGTGGTCCCACAGCCGGTGGCCACCGCCGCGAGGGCAGCGCCCATCGCGAGAATCGCCACTGACCTGGTCTTGATGGCATCCCGCCGTGCACCTGTCACCTCTAGATCATCGGGGTGCCGCGAACTCGCGTTAGCGGCAGGGTCCCGATACGGGGGTCGCCGGCATGCCGTCGGCGGGTACCGCGTTCTGCCACAAGCGATTCGCCGGACTGCCCCCAGCCCTACCTCTGATACGCCGCTACGAACGGCGTGTCGACGCCCGCCGTGCCGAATCGGAAGGCGCCGCCGGCGCTCCGAGCGCCTCGGTGCGGCCGGGCAGTGGCTCGTCGAAGAACCGCCGATCCTCGGCGATGAACTCCTCCTGCCCGTCCGGCATATCGTCCTGGTAGTAGCTGGCCTCGACCGGGCAGGCCGGTTCGCAGGCGCCGCAGTCGGTGCATTCGTCGGGGTTGATGTAGGCCATCCGGTCGCCGATGCAGACCGATCCGATCCGGGTCAGCGGCGACTGCCGGCCGAGCCGGGGTGGCGGCGCGGTCTAGGTGGTCCGGGGTGGTGGGGCGGTTGAGGATCGGATCTCGAGGTGGACCGGGACGACGATGTTGGGCTGGTCGATCGGGCGGGAGTGGAGGGCGTCGATCAGGAGGGTGGCGGCGCGGCAGCCGATGGCGTGGCGGTCGACGGCCAGGGTGGTCAGGGCCGGAGACAGGGAGGGGGAGGTGGGGAGGTCGTCGTGGCCGATGACCGAAACGTCCTCGGGTACACGGAGTCCGCAGTCGGCGGCGGACAGGTAGACGGTGTGGGCGATGTAGTCGCTGTTGGTGATGAACGCGGTGGGCCGCTCGTCCGGGTGCGCCCGCAGGGCCGCGGTGACGGCGGCGCGGGCCGCGTCGGCGGAGAGTTCGGTGGTCACCGGGAGGGCGGTGAAGCCGAGTTCGGCGCCGAGCCGCCGGAAGCGTTCCAGCCGTTCGGGATCCGGGGACTTCTCCGGTGGCGCCACCACCATGGCCAGCCGCCGGTGTCCCAGGCCGAGCAGATGCCGCACCGCGAGATCGACCGAGGTCTCCTGGTCCGAGCGCACGCTCATGGTGAGCCCGGGATGCTCGCGGTCGGCGGTGTCGAGCAGCACCACCGGCCGCCGGGTGACCGAATGCCATTCCCGCGCATGCGGACTCGTGCCGATGGGTGCGATGGCCAGCCCGTCCACGGCCCGATGCTGGAAAGCGTCGAGCAGCTGACGCTCCCGGCCGGCGTCGTAGCGCGAGGAGCCGACCATGACGTCGTAGCCCGCGGCGGAACAGGTTTCGTCGAAGCCGTCGATCACATCCAGGAAGTGCGGGTTGCGCAGGTTGCGGATGAGCAGTCCCAGTACCCGGGTGCGCCGGGTGCGCAGGGCGACCGCGGAGGCATTGGGCCGGTAGCCGAGTTCGGTGGCGCGTTGGAGAATGCGCTCTCGCAGCTGGTCGCTGACGCCGGGCCGTCCGGCGAGTGCCAGGCTGACCGCCGAAATGGAGACTCCGAGCGATATCGCCACATCGCGCTGCGTGATCGGTTCGCTCCCGGCTACCACGGAGAGAAACACTAGCGAACGGAGGCTGAACTCGGATGACCGCACTCTGAACTCTCGACAACGTCCGGGGCGAGTGCTCGCTTCGACGCCTCTACCTTTGCTAAAACGATTGAGCAATTCGATCTCCCCAGGAAGGACCATCGTGTCCAGCGATGCCTTTTCAGTCCTCGACTCCACCGAGCTGACCACCTTCCACCGCAAGGTGACCGTGCTCTCGGCCGCCGGCATGTTCCTCGACGGCTTCGACATCACGGTGATCGCGGTCGCACTGCCGACCGTCACCAAGCAGTGGCACCTGTCCACCTTCATGGCCGGTGCGCTGTCCGCGGCCGCGGTGGTCGGAATGTTCGTGGGCGCGTTGGTCTTCGGCCGCCTCACCGACCGGCTGGGCCGCAAGAAGATGTACCTGGTGAACCTCATCGGGTTCGTCTTCTTCGCCCTGGTCGCCGCGCTGGCCCAGGACGCCTGGCAGCTGCTGGTCTGCCGCTTCCTGCTGGGCCTGGCCCTGGGCGCGGACTACACCATCTCCACCTCGCTGCTCGCGGAATACGCACCCGCCCAACGCCGCGGCAGCCTCATGTGCCGCCTCGGCGCCACCTGGTTCGTGGGCGCGGCGACCACCTACGCCTTCGCGCTGGCCCTGCTCCCGCTCGGCGACGCCATGTGGCGCGTCATGCTGGTCCTGGGTGCGGTATTCGCGCTGATCGTGCTGTGGATGCGGCGCAGCATCCCGGAATCCCCGCGCTGGCTGGCCGCCCAGGGCCGCGGCGAGGAGGCGAACGCCGTGCTCACCGGACTGGGCGACGCCACCGCACGGCTGTCCGGACCCGCTGCGCCGCAGCATGATTCACCGTGGCGCACGCTGCTGACCATGCCGCTGCTGCGCTACACGTTCTTCTGCTGCGGGTTCTGGTTCATGTACACGCTGTCGTACTACGGCATCACGCTGTATACGCCGACCATCCTCAAGCAGGTCACGACCAGTACGACCGGCACCTATACGGGTTCGCTGATCATCGCCCTGGTCGGCGTCGGGGGCGCGTTCACCGGTGTCGCCCTGGTGGACCGGGTGGGCCGCCGTCCGCTGCTGATCGTCGGCTTCATCGGCATGTTCCTCGCCCTGACGGCGCTGGCGCTGTGGCAGAACCCGGGACTGACCGGCCTGGTGGTGCTGCTCGGCGCGGCAGTGCTGTTCGCCAACTCCGGCCCGGGCATCATGAACCTGGTCTATCCGAGCGAGGTCTTCCCGACAGCCGTGCGCGCCACCGCCAATGGCCTGGGCACCTCGGTGTCGCGGATCGGCGCGATCATCGGCACCCTGTGGCTGCCCACCCTGATCAAGTCGTGGGGCCTGCACCACGTGCTCTGGCTGTTCGTGGGCGCGAGTGTCATCGGCCTGGCCATCGCGGCCACGCTGGCCCCGGAGACCAAGGGTCGCACGCTGGAAGAGCTCTCGGCGGAGATCTCCGGCCGCGCGCAATACGGTTCGGCTGCACCGGAATCCGTGGGATGAACCGGTGACCTTTCCCGATCACACGATCCGGCCGGGCGCGGCACTCGACGCGGATGGCCGGTATCGGGGCCTGGAACGCGGTCCGGCCGAACCGCGGTCGGCCCGTACCGAACTCGCCCCCGGCACCACCCTCGACCCGGGTGCGACCGTGGCGCGATTCGTCCAGCTGACCGACTTCCAGATCGCCGATCCCGTCTCCCCAGGCCGTCTCACCTTTCTGCACGGATTGGCGGGCCGGCCCGGGTGGGAGTTCATGTTCCCGGCCTACCGCCCGCAGGAACCGGTGGCACTGCAGGCCTTCGAGGCCACCATTCGCACACTGCGCGAACTCGGAACGGACACCATCGATTTCGTCGTCACCACCGGCGACAATATCGACAGCGCGCAATCCAACGAGCTGTCGGCCCTGTTCGCGCTGCTGGACGGCGACACCGTACTCGACCCGAACTTCGGTGCGACCGAGACCAGAACGCTGCCCGCGTACGCCGTCTCGGCCGAGTTCTACAACCCGGAACCGGAATCCCGCGACGTCTACAAGCGCGAGCACGGATTCCCCGACGTCCCGGGCCTGCTGGCGGCCGCCGCCCGCCCCTTCCGCACCCGCGGCCTGGGCGTGCCCTGGCTGGCCTGCTTCGGCAACCACGACTGCCTGGTCCAGGGCCGCGCGCCCGTCACCCCGGAGTACCAGGCGCTGGTCACCGGCGACAGTGCGCCCACGGCGCTGGGCATCGACCCGCCCGCCGATCCGATGCGGCGGTACCTGCCCGATCCGACCGTGCTCTCGCAGGGTCCGGCCGTCCCCATCGCCGCCCGGGCCGACCGCCGGGTCATCAGCCCGGCCGAATACGTGCGCGCCCATCTGGACAGCCCCACCGAGCCGCGCGGCCACGGCTTCACCGAGCAGAACCTGATCGAGGGCACCACCTACTACAGCTACGACACGGTCCCCGGCGTGCGGATGATCGTGCTGGACTCCACCCACCCCGCCGGGCACGTCACCGGCAGTATCGGTGCACGCCAATGGGATTGGCTGGTCGATCAGCTGATCGCGGCGCACTCGTCGTATCGCGGCGAGGACGGCGCAATCGTCCGGACCGGGAACCGGGACCGCGCCGTGATCATCGCCTCCCACCACGGTCTGGGCATGCTGACCAACACGGCACCCGACCCGGACGGCGAAACCCGCTACCTCGCCGCCGATCTGGAGGCGCTGCTGCACCGCTTCGGCAATGTGGTGCTGTGGATCGCCGGGCACGAGCACCGCAACGAGGTGACCCCGCGCCACCGTCCCGATCCGCAGAAGGACCCCGCGGGCGGATTCTGGCACGTACTCACCTCCGGCCTGTGCGAATGGCCCTGCCAGACCCGCCTGCTGGAACTGGTCCTCCCCCAGCAGGATTCGAATCACCTGATCATCCGCTCCACCATGATCGATCACTCCGCCCCCGAACGCCCCGGCCCGGCCCTGGAGCTGCTCGACCTCGCGTCCCTGCATCGCGAGCTGTCGTTCAACGAGCCCACCCGGGTCGGCGGACCGCACTCCGGGGGCACCCCGGCCGATCGCACCGTGGACCTGATCGTCCCCGTATCCCCCGCGCTGCTCGCCTCCCTGCGCGGTGTAATCGCGAGTAGCGAAAGGCCCTCGACGGGCGATCACGACGGGAATGCCGTGGTCCTGGGCCTGAGCTGAGCCACGGCCGGCGGGCCGGAGCGACTTTTCCGGCCCGCCGGCCCCGGCCTGCGGCTGTGCGACAATGCGGCATGAGCATCAAGATCGACGGCCTCGATTCCGCGCTGCTCGCGGAGTTGGCGGCCGATCCGCGGGTGCCGATTCTGGAGTTGGCGCAGCGGCTGGGGATCGCGCGCAACACCGTGCAGGCGCGGATGAAGCGGCTCGAGGCGTCCGGCGCGGTGCGGGGGTATCCGCCGGACGTGGATCTGCAGGCCATCGGGTTCGCGGTGCACGCGTTCCTGGGCATCGAGCTGAACCAGAACAAGATGAACGACATCGTCGAGGCATTGCGGGAGTTCCCGAACGTGCTCGAGGTGCACGCGACGACCGGGCGCGGAGATCTGCTGGTGCGTATCGCGGCCCGGTCCCAGCCGGATCTACTGTCCATCATCCAGCGCGTGCACGCGATCCCCGGTGTGAAGCACACCGAAACAATGCTGGCCCTCGCGACTCCGGTCGAGTACCGGTCGCTGCCGCTCGTCGAGCATCTGACGAGCCAGCCCCCCGAATGACGAACCGGGGGACTCGAGCGGACTTCCACGTGAACGCTCGAGCAAAATGCTACGTACGTCACAGTGTTCCAGATCACTTTTGAGCAGTCTGATCAACTTTTCGCGCATCTGTTGACACGGATCACACACCACGGCAGATTTCGCTGCACCGATCGCTTTGGTCCCTTGGTTTGCAGCTCACGATCTGGGCTGTGGAGAGTGTGGTGACTGTTCATGACCGACGTTGCCTGCGTGCCTGTTCGACAGGCCGAACCGGCTACGCCCTACGACCTCGCCGACCGCTACCGGTCCGGCGCAGGCCCGGTCCTTCTCACCGGTGTGCAGGCCATCGCCCGCCTGCTGGTGGAACAGCATGTCCGCGATATGCGCGCCGGCCACCGGGTCGCGACCTTCGTGTCCGGGTATCAGGGCAGCCCGCTGGGCGGGGTCGACAAGATGCTGCTGGGCATGCCGAATGTGCTGTCCGAACACGACATCGCCTTCGTGCCGGGCTTCAACGAGGAGCTCGCCGCCACCTCGGTGTGGGGTAGCCAGGCGGATCTGCCCGCCGGGACGGCGACCCACGACGGCGTCGTCGGTGTGTGGTACGGCAAGGGGCCCGGCGTCGACCGGGCCACCGACGCCATCCGGCACGCCAATATGTACGGGGTGAATCCGCGCGGGGGCGTGCTGCTGCTGGTGGGTGACGATCCGGCCTCGAAGTCCTCGACCGTGCCCGCGGTGAGCGAGCGGTCGCTGGCGGCCATGGGTGTGCCGGTGCTGTTCCCGCGCAATGCCCGCGAGATCATCACCATGGGCATGCAGGGGGTGGCACTGTCGCGGGCCTCGGGCTGCATCGTGGCCCTGAAGATCGTGGCGGATGTCGCCGACGGCGCGTGGACGGTGGATTCCTCGGTCGCTGAGCTCCCCATCGACGTACCCGAAGTGCAGTGGGAGGGAAAGACTTTCGCCTACCGACAGCGGCCGATGGCGGCGCCCGCGGACAGTGTGCTGGCCGAGGCCGACCTGTACGGGCCACGCTGGGCCACCGTGCGCGCCTTCGGGACGGCCAATGATCTCGATGTCATCGAGGTGGATCCGGCGCACGCGCGGATCGGCATCGCGGCCACCGGCACCACCTTCGACGCGGTGCGTCAGGCGCTGGTCGATCTGGGTGTGGACGAGGAGGCCATGCACCGCGCGGGCATTCGCCTGCTGCGCATCGGCATGCCATATCCGGTTGGGGCACAGCGGGTCACCGAGTTCGCCCGGGGTCTGGAGCAGGTGATCGTGGTCGAGGACAAGACCGCCTTCATCGAGACCCAGATCCGCGAAATCCTGTACGGCACCGTCGATGCCCCGCAGATACTCGGCAAGCTGGATGGAAACAGCCTGCCGCTCATGCCGTTCGACGGCGAGCTCACCGCGGGACGGCTGCTGGCCCCGCTGCGGCGGGTGCTGCGCGAGCGGGTCGAGCTGAAGAAGGCTCCGCCGCCGGCGCTTTCGCTGGAGGTGCTGTCCGCCAAGCGCACCCCGTACTTCTGCAGCGGCTGCCCGCACAACCGCTCCACCGCCCTGCCCGAGGGCTCGATCGGCGGTGGCGGCATCGGCTGCCACACCCTGGTCACCCTGTCCGGGCGCAGCGACAGCGCGGTCACCGGCCTGACCCAGATGGGCGGTGAGGGCAGCCAGTGGATCGGGCAGGCGCCGTTCACCGATGTGCCGCACCTGTTCCAGAACATCGGCGACGGGACCTTCTTCCACTCCGGGCAGCTGGCCATCCAGGCGTGCGTGGCGGCGGGGGTGAACATCACCTACAAGCTGCTCTACAACGAGGTCGTCGCCATGACCGGCGCGCAGGATGTGGAGGGCGGGCTGACAGTCGCGAAGCTGACCCACAAGCTGACCGTCGAGGGTGTGAAGCAGATCGTCATCTGCGCCGACGATCCCAAGCGGCACAACAGGAAGGCGCTGGCCAAGGGCACGCTGCTGTGGCATCGCGACCGGCTCGACGAGGCGCAGAAGATGCTGCGCGAGATCGAGGGCGTCACCGTCCTGATCTACGACCAGCACTGCGCCGCCGACGCCCGCCGCCAGCGCAAGCGCGGCACGCTGCCGGTGCGCAATACCCGCGTGGTGATCAACGAGGCGGTGTGCGAGGGCTGCGGCGACTGCGGCACCAAGTCGAACTGCCTGTCGGTGCAGCCGGTGGAGACCGAGTTCGGGCGCAAGACGCGCATCGACCAGACCTCCTGCAATACCGACTACAGCTGCCTGGACGGCGACTGCCCGTCGTTCGTGACGGTGGAGTTGAACCCGGATGCCAAGGGTCGCAAGGGTTCCAAGTCGGCCGCTCCGAAGCGCCGGAAGGCGGCCGAGCCGCCCGTGGTGGCCGATCCGGGACTCGGCGCGCCGTTGGGCACGCAGAACGTGCTCATCGCGGGCATCGGCGGCACCGGCATCGTGACGGTGAACCAGGTGCTGGCCACCGCCGCGCTGCGAGCCGGGTACGCGGTCGAGAGCCTGGACCAGATCGGGCTCAGCCAGAAGGCCGGGCCGGTGCTGTCCCACCTGCGGTTCTCCACAACGGAATTGGAGCCGTCCAACCGGCTCACCCCGGGCAGCGCGGACTGCATCATGGCCATCGATCTGCTGACCGCCGCTGATCCCAAGAACCTGCAGTACGGCAATCCGGCTGCGACGGTCGTGGTCGCCTCGACCAGCCGGACCCCGACCGGTGACATGGTCTACGACAAGTCGGTCACCTACCCGGAGACCGGGCCGCTGTTGGATCGGCTTGCGGCGGTGTCGGATTCGCAGTTCGGCTTCGATGCCCTGGCGGCCGCACAGCGGCTGTTCGGGAATACCGCCGCCGCCAACTTCCTGATGGTCGGCGCGGCCTTCCAGACCGGCGGCCTGCGGCTGCCCGCCGCGGCGATCGAAGAGGCGATCACCATCAACGGGGTCGCGGTATCGGCCAATATCGCGGCATTCCGCTGGGGTCGCGTGGCCATCGCGGATCCGGCCGCCTTCGCGGCTGCCACGGATTCGGCGGCGGCACAGCGCACTCCGCATATCGCCCCCGCCGAGCTGCTGGCGGGCACCAGCTTCGAGGGCGAGGTCAGGCGACTGGTGGAGCTGCGGGCCGCCGAGCTGATCGGCTACCAGAACGCCAAGGTCGCCCGCCGCTACATCGACACCGTCCAGGCGGCCTGGAACGCCGAACGCGCGGTCACCGAGCGCACCGAATTCAGCGAGGCCGTGGCACGCGGGCTGTACAAGTTCACCGCTTACAAGGACGAGTACGAGGTGGCCCGGCTGCTGGTCGACCCGGCCTTCCTCGACGAGGTGCGGGCCCAGGTCCCCGGCGGCGAGAACCTCACCTACAAGCTGCATCCCCCGGTGCTCCGCGCCCTCGGCCGCAAGAAGAAGATCGGCCTCACCCCCAAATCCCATGTGGCCCTGAAGCTGCTCGCCAAGGGCAAGTCCCTGCGCGGCACCAAGCTCGACCCCTTCGGCTACGCCCATGTCCGAAAGGTGGAGCGGGAGTTGCTGTCCCACTACACCGGCATGGTCCACCGCCTCGCGGCCGATCTCACCACCGACCGCTACGCCACCGCCACCGAGGCGGCGGCCCTGCCCGACCTGGTCCGCGGCTACGAGGACGTGAAGCTCGGCAATGTCGAGCTCTACCGCGCCCGCCTCCGCGAGCTCGGCCTCGACGGCTGACCCGGGCCGCTCACCCTTCCCAATTCCATACCCGACGCAGTACGGCGGCATCGTTCCCGCCGCCGTGCCGCGGTGACCTGTGCCCGGAATCCGGGCACGACACCCGGCCGCCCACCACGCGGCCACCACCCAGCCGCCACAAGCGGCGTCCACGAAAGGAATCGATTGTGACCGCAATGCACACCGACGCAGGTGTTTTCGGCCGCTCGCACGAGTTGAGCGCCCGGCGCCACGAGCAGGTGGTGTTCTGCGAGGACGACAAGAGCGGACTCAAGGCGATCATCGCGATTCACTCGACCACGCTGGGCCCGGCGCTCGGCGGCACCCGGATGTACCCCTACGCCTCGGAGGCGGCAGCGCTGGACGATGTGCTGCGACTGTCGTGGGGCATGACCTACAAGGCGGCGGCCGCCGGCCTGAACCTGGGCGGCGGCAAGGCCGTCATCATCGGCGATCCGGCCCTCGACAAGAGCGAGAAGCTGTTCGCGGCCTACGCGCGGTTCGTCGAATCCCTCGGCGGGCGCTACATCACCGCGGGCGATGTGGGCACCAACACCGATGACCTGGACGCCATCGGCCGCTACACCAGCCATGTCACCGGTCGCAGCACCGCGGCGGGCGGTTCCGGCGACAGCGCCCGGCTCACCGCGCTGGGCGTGTTCAACGCCATGCGCGCCGGCGCCGAATCCGTGTGGGGCGCACCCACGCTGGCGGGCCGCACGGTCGGCGTCGAGGGTGTCGGCAAGGTCGGCCGCGAACTCATCCAGCTGCTGCTCGCCGACGGCGCGGAGGTCTGCGCGACCGACGTGAACGAGGCGGCACTGGAACGCATTTCGAAGGACAATCCGTCGGTTCGACTGTTGAGCAACGTATCCACCGCTCCGGTCGACGTCTACGCCCCCTGCGCCCTCGGCGGCACGCTCACCGCGTCCAGCGCCGAGGCCATCGAGGCGAAACTCGTCTGCGGCGCCGCCAACAACCAGTTGGCCACGCCCGCAGTGGAATACGCCCTGAACGAGCGAGGCATCACCTGGGTCCCGGATTTCGTGGCCAATGGCGGTGGGCTCGTTCAGGTGGCCGGCGAGCTGCGTCAGGCAGCGCCGGCCGAGGTCGAAGATGCGGTGAGGGGCATCTTCGACCGCTGCCGCGACATCATCGCGGAATCCAAGGCCGAGGGAATCGGCACCGGAGCGGCGGCCAACAGGTTCGCGGAGCGGCGTCTCGACGCCATCCCGCGGGCCCTCTGATCGCCGCACCGTAGTTTCAGAGAGGAGACGACAAGTGGCGTTCGCGAGCGGAGTGTTCCGCACCAAATCGGTCGAGCAGTCGATCCGGGATACCGATGAGCCGGATTCCAAGCTACGCAAGGATCTGACGGCGAGGGATCTCACCATCTTCGGTGTCGCGGTGGTCATCGGGGCGGGCATTTTCACGCTCACCGCCCGGACCGCAGGCACGGTCGCGGGACCCTCGGTCTCGCTGGCCTTCGTGTTCGCGGCCATCGCCTGCGGGCTGACGGCGTTGTGCTACGCCGAATTCGCCTCGACCGTGCCGGTGGCGGGCAGTGCGTACACGTTCGCGTACGCCACTTTCGGCGAGATCATCGCCTGGATCATCGGGTGGGACCTCATTCTCGAGTTCGCCCTTGCCGTTTCGGTGGTCGCCAAGGGGTGGTCGCAGTATCTCGGCGAGGTGCTCGGCGGCCTGGTGAATCCGGTCGCGCACGTCGGATCCATCTCGTTCGACTGGGGCGCGGTGGTCATCATCGCCATCGTCGGCGTGCTGCTGGCCACCGGCACCAAACTGTCCTCGCGGGTCTCGGCCGTCGCGGTGGCCATCAAGCTGGCCGTGATCGCACTCGTGCTGGTGGTCGGCGCCACCTACTTCAAGGCGTCCAACCTCAGCCCCTACATCCCGCCGTCGCAGCCCTCCGCGCAGGCCGGTGGCGTGCACCAGTCGCTGTTCTCCTTCCTGACCGGTTCCGGCGGAACGAGTTTCGGCTGGTACGGCCTGCTGGCCGCGGCCTCGCTGGTGTTCTTCGCCTTCGTCGGCTTCGACGTGGTCGCCACCACCGCCGAGGAGACCCGCAACCCGCAGCGTGATGTCCCGCGCGGCATCTTCGGCTCGCTGGCCATCGTGACGGTGCTCTACGTCGCCGTCTCGCTGATCCTCACCGGCATGGTCCCCTACACCGAGCTCGCGAGCGGAAACGCCACCCTGGCAACCGCTTTCGCCCTGCACGGTGCGACCTGGGTGAAGAACATCATCTCCATCGGCGCGCTCGCGGGCCTCTCCACGGTCGTCATGGTCATGTTCCTCGGCCAGACCCGCGTCCTGTTCGCCATGGCCCGCGACGGCCTGCTCCCCCGCAGCCTCGCCCACACCGGCAAGCACGGCACCCCCGTCCGCCTGACCGTCATCGTCGGCGTCGCCTGCGCCCTCCTGGCCGGTTTCGTCGACTTCGGAACCCTCGAGGAAATGGTCAATATCGGCACCCTCGTGGCCTTCGTCCTCGTCTCCCTCGGCGTCCCCATCCTCCGCCGCACCCGCCCCGACCTGAAGCGCGGCTTCCGAGTCCCGCTCGTCCCGGTCATCCCCATCCTCGCCGCCCTGGCCTGTCTCTGGCTGATGCTGAACCTCTCCATCGAAACCTGGCTCCGCTTCGTCATCTGGATGGTCCTCGGCATCGTCATCTACTTCACCTACAGCCGCCGCCACTCGATTCTCGGCAAGCAGCAGGCCCCCGCCGCCGAATCCATCCCAGCCCCCGAACCCGACCCCGTGTCCTGACCCAGCCCCGACAAGATCAGGGAGCTGTCACCGTGGGAATTCGCCCGAATTCCCGCCCCGACAGCTCCCTGATCTTGTTCCCCGGCCGCCTGACGAGGGACGATAGCCCGATGGAACTGACAGCGGTGCCCATCGAGAATCCCGATGAGCTCAATGTCATCATCGGGCAATCCCACTTCATCAAGACCGTCGAGGACATGCACGAAGCCCTCGTCGGCACCGGCCCGCAACTCCGCTTCGGGCTGGCCTTCTGCGAAGCCTCCGGCCCCCGCCTGATCCGCTGGTCCGGAAACGACAACGACCTCGTCGACCTCGCCACCAAGAACGCAACAGCCCTGGCCGCCGGCCATTCCTTCATCGTCTTCCTCCGCGACGGCTACCCCGTGAACGTCCTCAACGCGATCCGCCATATCCCCGAGCTCTGCACCATCTTCTGCGCCACCGCCAACCCCGTCGAGGTCCTCATCGCCGAAACCTCCCTCGGCCGCGGCATCATCGGCGTCGTCGACGGTGCACCGCCCCTCGGAATCGAAACCGAGACCGACCGCACCGACCGCCACCACCTCCTCCGCGCCATCGGCTACAAACTCTGAGCCCACCACCTCGGGGAAGTCGACCGCCGCTCTCGCATTCCAGCAGCGCTCGCGCTGCGTTCATTGCGGAGTGGAATCGGGCGTTTGTCGTACAGCGTCTAGTGGGTTGGACGTGGGCTGATACGTTGGCTGGGTGACCCAGATGCATGACGTGACAGCGGTGGAGCGGGCGGACTTGGAGGAGGCGGGGACCAAGGCTTATTACGTCGCGCAGGGGGTGGGGGATGAGGGGTTCGAGCGGTTTGGGGCTACCGGGTCGACGGTGAGTGTGTGGGCGGCTTCCATGCAGCACGGGGCGCCGCCTTCGGCGCTGCTGGCTCGGGCGGTGGAGCGGTGTGTGCCTCGGGAGGGGGCGCGGGTTGCCCGGTTGACGATGGAGATTTTGGGGCCGGTGCCGGTGGGGGAGGTCGAGGTGCGGGCGTGGGTGGAGCGGCCGGGGAGGCGGGTCGAGTTGGTGGGGGCGGAGTTGGTGGCGACGCAGGCGGATGGGAGCCGGCGGGCGGTGGCGAAGGCTTCGGCATGGCGGATTGCCACGTCGGACAGTTCGTCGGTGGTGCATACGGCCGACGCGCCGCTGCCGACGGTGCCGGAGGCGTCCGAGATCGGGTGGGGCGTGCCGGACGGGTGGGATGTCGGGTATGTGAAGTCGGTGGACATCCGGGCGGTGGAGAGTGACGACATCACCCGGCGGGTGTGGGTGCGGCCCCTCGTCGAGGTGGTCGAAGGGGAGGAGATCTCACCGCTGGTGCGGGTGTTCTCGGTGGCGGATGTGGCCAATGGGATTGGGGCGCAGCTGGATCCGTATCAGTGGACGTTCCTGAACACCGACCTGACGATCGACCTGTTCCGGCTGCCGGAGGGCGAGTGGATCGGGCTCGCGGTGCAGACGTCGATCGGGCCGGACGGGGTCGGGATGTGCTCGACCGTGCTGCACGACGAGCGCGGGCCGATCGGGCGCTGCCTGCAGATTCTCGAGGTGCGCGCCCGGGCCTGACCCGGCGATAAGGAAACCGATATCGTCGGTCGGGTGGATCCGCTGCGTCAGTTGCGCTACTTCATCGCCGTGGCCGAGGAGTTGCACTTCGGCCGGGCGGCCGAGCGGCTGCGGATCGCCCAGCCGGCGCTCAGCCAGCGAATCCGCAAGCTGGAGAGCGATATCGGGGCCCGGCTGCTGGAACGCGACAGCCGGCGGGTGGAGCTCACCGAGGCGGGGCAGATCCTGCTGGTGGAGGCGCGGGACCTGATCGCACGCTGGGAGCGGGCGAAATCGCTGGTCGGCAAGGCGCATCGGGGTGAGATCGACGCACTGCGGGTGGGCGTGCCGCCCGAACTGGCGGGCCGCGTGCTGGCCGCCATCCTCACCGCGTTCGAGAGCCGCCAGGTGCGGGTGGACCTCCAGGAGCTGACCACCGCCGAACAGGTGCGGCTGCTGGCGGATCGGCAACTGGACGCGGGGCTGCTGCAGTACCCGGTGGATGTGGTCGGCCTGGATTCGGGCCCGGCGGTGGAGACCCCGCTGGGCGTGGTGCTGCCGCGCGATTCCCCGCTGGCCGCGCGGGCCGCCCTCACCCTGGCCGATCTGGCCGGGCACGGACTGGTGATCTTCCCGCGCGCCGCCGCGCCCGGCCTCTACGACGCCACCCTGCGCACCTGCTGGGAGCACGGTTTCCGCCCCACCTCGGTACAGCACGCCCGCAATCCCGAATTCGTGCTCGGCATGGTGCTTTCCGGCCGCGGCGTCGCCTTCGACCAGGGCCTGGTGGCACAGAAGGAGCCGCGCGTGGTGTGGCGGCCACTGCCCGAGGGCACGCTGACCTGGCGGCTCGCCCTGACCTGGCCCGCCGCCGCCCCGCACCCGCTGGTCCGGGAACTCGCCGACCTCATCGTCACGGTGGTGCAGGGTGACGGCGCATCCCGGCCGGCCCCGATTCAAGACACGCCGCAGCGCCGGCCCTGGGATGTGGTCGCGGGCCGGCCGTGATCGATGCGCTCGACGGCCAGTCGCGCCGCCGCGCCGATGGCCCGATCCACCGCGGGCTGCCGCCCGGCCAGGCTGTGTGACGCGGTGAAAACCGCGACCGCGTACCGGCTTCCATCCGGATACCCGACCACCCCGATCTCATTGCGGATCCCGGGCAGCGTCCCGGTCTTGGACCAGATGTCCGTGCCCGGCGGAAACGCCGACGGCAGCCGATGCCCGTACACCTGCTGCCGCATCAGATCCCGCACGAACCGGCACACCTCGGGCGAACCCGCGCGATCCTCGCCGATGAGCCACAGCAGCCGGGTCATATCCCGCGCGGTCCCGGCCGTGGTGCGCAGCGGATCCACCGCCCGCGAGCCGAACACCTCCGCCGCGCTGGATTCCGGGTAGCGCCGGGCGAATTCGTACAGGTCACGCGCCCCGATGTCCTCGGCCATGCTGTAGAGGATGTCGCGCAGCGAGCCCATGATCCGGGTGCCGGTGAGCCCGAGCTCGCGCGCCAGCGACCGCACATTCTCCACGCCGACCCGATCGAACAGCAGGTCGGCGGCGGTATTGTCGCTCACGGTGAGCGCGAAGTAGGCGGCGTCGCGCAGGCTGAATTCGACATCGTCGTGGCAGCCCGCGGTGCCGACGCCGCCCAGCCGGTCCGCCGCCGTGGCCCGCACCCGATCGGCCGGATCGAGCTGCCCCGCCGCCACCTGCCGCGCGAAC
The DNA here is from genome assembly GCF_042755705.1 of Nocardia sp. NPDC059154. Lineage (NCBI taxonomy): Bacteria > Bacillati > Actinomycetota > Actinomycetes > Mycobacteriales > Nocardiaceae > Nocardia > Nocardia sp. NPDC059154. The sequence continues at coordinate 50,655 of NZ_JBHZCS010000053.1, read as the reverse complement.
TCCAGCACCAGCGGCACTTTCACCACCGAGGACAACACCGCCGGTTCGTCGGCGGCCCAGCCGAATTCGCCGTCACAATCGAAACAGCGGGCATGCACCCGGCCCTCGACACCGGCCGTCCGGAAGATCTCGTCCACTCCCCCAGCATTCCCGGTGCCCCGATCGGCCCGTCAACCGCCCGTGACGCCGCTCCAAGACACCCCGCACGCTGCGACGATATCGATTGCTATATCGGTTCTCATCCGTGTTGGTCTTGGACAGCCACCGGTGATCCATGTTGGGGTGGCTGTCATGGCAGAGTTCAGCAGGAAGGCCCTCACCGGTGTCTGCGCCGCGGCCATGCTGGTCACGGCGACGGCATGCTCCGGATCGGATGCCACGTCCGGACTGTCCAAGACGGTCGACGGCTTCGCGGACGCCCTGAACCGCGACGACGTACCGGCGGCCGCCAACGCCACCAGCGACCCGGCCAAGGCCTCCGCCGCGCTCGGCCCGCTCTACGACAGCCTGGGCAAGCAGGTGCATTTCGCGGCGAGCAAGGTCGAGAAGACCGACGACGGCGGCACCTTCACGCTGGCCGCCACCTGGAAGCTGGGCAAGGACGGCAAGAACGAGTGGACGTACACCACCTCGGGCCGGGCCACGCAGTCCGGCGGCGACTGGAAGATCCAGTGGGATCCCGCGACCGTTGCGCCCGGCCTCAATGTCGGCCCGCTGTCCTACAGCCTCGTCTACCCCGACCCCGCCAAGGTCCTCGACAGCGCCGGCGGTGATCTGCTCACCCAGCAGGTGGTGACGCTGGTCAACGTCGCGCCCGGAGCCGACCCGGCGGCCGTCGCGGCAGCACTGCAACCGGTCGCACCGGATGTCACGGCCGCGAGTCTGCAATCGGATCTGGCCGCGGCCCAGGGCAAGCCGATCACGGCGGTCACCCTGCGCGAATCCGATTACGCCACCGTCCAAGCCGCCCTCACGAACCTCGCGAATGTGACCACCGCCCAGCAGACCCGGCTGCTGGCCGTCGACAAGGCCCTGTCCTCCCCGACCTTCTCGGGCCTCTCCGACCTGTGGCAGCAGCAGGCCGACGCCGCCGCCGGCTGGGCCGTGCGCGCCCAGGGCAGTGACGGCACGCAGCGGGTGGGCGGTCCGGATCCCAAGCCGGTCACCGATATTCACACCACCCTCGATATCGGTTTGCAGCGGGCCGCCGAGGCCGCGCTGGCCCCGATCACCACCCCGGCGGCCATTGTCGCGGTGCAACCGTCGACCGGAAACGTGCTGGCCATGGCACAGAACGCGGCCGGTGACGCGCAGGGACCGATCGGGCTGACCGGGCTGTACCCGCCGGGCTCGACCTTCAAGACGGTCACCGTCTCGGCCGCGCTGCAGGCCGGCCAGGTCACTCCCGACTCCATGGTCGCCTGCCCCGGCAAGGAGAACATCGAGGGCCGGGAGATCCCCAACGACAACAACTTCGACCTCGGCCAGGTGCCGCTGCACACCGCCTTCGCCAAGTCCTGCAACACCACCATGGGCCGGCTGGCGGTCCAGCTCGCACCGGACGGGCTGACCAATGCCGCCGCCCAGCTCGGGCTCGGCATCGACTATGTGACGCCCGGACTGACCACCGTCACCGGCAAGGTGCCCACCGCCAACACGCCCGCGCTGCGGGTGGAGGAGGGCATCGGGCAGGGCAAGGTGACCGCCTCGCCGTTCGGCATGGCGCTGCTGGCCGGCGCGCTGGCGCAGGGCACGGTCCAACCGCCGACGGTGGTCCAGGGCCAGCCCGGCAAGCCCGACAGGCAGCCGCCCGCGCTGCCGCCGGGGATTGCCGATCAGGTGAAATCCATGATGCGGGAAACGATTACGGGCGGCACGGCCACGGAACTGCGTGATATTCCCGGTCTGCTCGGCAAGACCGGCACCGCCGAGTACATCGACGACAAGCACGCGCACGGCTGGTTCGTCGGCATCGATGGGGATCTCGCGTTCGCCGTCTTCATCAGTGACGCGGGCAGCTCCGAGCCCGCCGTGCAGGCCGCGGGCCGCATGCTGCGCGCCCCGCACTGACTCCCCACGACACCGATTCCGTTTCTCCTCGACACCAATTCCATACGGCGCGAGCCGAATACACCTTCAGCACTCGAAAAAGATTGAGAGGCTTGTTTTGTCGACCCTGAAACACCGTGCCCTGATTTCGCTCCTCTTGCTGACACCACTCGCGGCAGGCTGCACGTCGGCGACGAAAAGCGAAGCTGCCCAGAGCAATTCCACCTCGGTCACCAGTACCGACACGGCGATCGAGACGCTCGAGCGCGACCACGGCGCCCGCGCGGGTGTATTCGTCACCGACACCGGCACCGGGAAATCCTTCGGCCATCGCCAGGACGAGCGCTTCGGCTTCGACTCGACGTTCAAAGGCCTGGCCTGCGGCGCGCTGCTGCACGCGCACCCACTCGCCAGCGGATTCCTGGACCAGGTCATCCATTTCACCGCCGACGACGTGATCGGCGGCAGCGCCATCAGCAAGACCCGGGTCGACTCGGGCATGACGGTGCGCGAGCTCTGCCACGCGGCCATCACGATCAGCGACAATACGGCGGGCAACCAGGTGCTGAAGCTGATCGGCGGCCCGGAGGGTCTCAATACCTTCCTGCGGTCGATCGGCGATCAGGTCACCCACATGGATCGCTGGGAACCGGACCTGAACTCCAATATCCCAGGCGACCAACGCGATACCAGCACCCCCGCCGCCCTGGCCGCCGACTACCGCGCCCTGGTGCTGGGCGACGCGCTCGCCGCACCCGAGCGCGCCCAGCTGACCGACTGGCTGCTGGCCACCAGCACCGGTAAGGACCGCATCCGGGCCGGAGTCCCCGCCGACTGGAAGACCGCCGACAAGACCGGCACCAGTGACGGCCACGGAGCGGCCAACGACGTCGCCATCACCTGGCCCGCAGGCAGTTCCGCACCGCTGGTCATCGCCGTCCTGACCGACAAACCGGAGCAGACCGCCACTCCGGACAGTTCGCTGGTCGCAGCCGTCACCAAGGCGGCCGTCGGGGCCGTCCGCTAGCCCGCGGGCCCGGCAGCCGGCGCGGGTCAGGGCTGCCGGGTCGAGCTGCCGCTGGCGAGGAAGGACGAATCGCCCTGCGGGTCGGTGCTGTTCATGATGGAGATCAGGTGCGTGCCATCGCTGGCCATCGACCAGAACGACATGGTGACGGTGCCACCGGGGGTTTGGCAGGTCTGGCCGGCGGGTGCGAGTTCGGCGGTGTTGCCGTGGGCGTCCAGGGTCCACGAGCAGCCGTCGTCGGTGTGGGCGGTCAGCGGTCCGGCACTCGAATCAATCTGCACCACACCTGTTTTCGGCTGGTATCCCGGGGAGGTGAGGTTGTTCAGGTAGGCGAGATTCGTGGGGTCGTACGCCCAGGAGCCGGTGAACAACCGTGCCGCGTCACCCGGATCGGCGGCGTCGGCTCTGGTCCGCTTGCCATTGGCGAGTTCGAAATCGAAAGTGCCGTACGGGAGATAGCTGTTGGCGCGGATCACCTCCTGCTCATGCCCGTCGTGCACGGTGACGTGCCAGTAGTAGATGTTGTAGCCCGAGCCGATCACCGAGTTGAAGCAGTACTGGTCGGTGCTGGTCAGATCCAGGGCGTCGCCGTTCACCCGGAAGTGCCACGTGCAGCCCTGATCGGTGTGGCCGGTGATGTCCCCATCCGCACTCCTCGCGAAATCCACCGTCCCGACCTGCGGAAACGTCAGCAGCCCGAGGCCGAACTGCCCGACCGAGGCGATATCGGTGGCATCCGCGCGGTTGGGCTGATCGTAGTTCCAGACACCCAGGTACCGGTCCACATCGGCAGCCCGATCGGCGTGCGCGGCCGGCGCGCTCCAGGTCAGCATCATCCCGAACAGCGCCGCTACCGCGAGTTTTCCGTGCCGCGCACGAATCCTGTTGTGAGTCATGAATTCAAGACGGGACGCCCGCCCGGAAAGTTACCTCACACATCCACGGTCGCCTCGATGCTCACGATCCGATCGCCCGCAATGGTCAGCACCAGCACGCCGAACAGCTCCCGATCCCGGTAGGCCAGCAGGGCGGGCCGCCCGAACGCCGAATGCGTGACCAGCGTGACCCCGGGCCCCCAGAACGCGATCATATTGGCGGCCACCATCTCCGGCCCCCGGCTCGGCCGCGCCACGATCGGCGAGTCCGGCCGGAACGACGCGATGCCCCAGACCTCCGGATCCAGCACCGCCAGCAATTCGTCCAGATCCCCACCGGCACAGGCGGCGATGAACCGCTCGGTCACCGCCCGGTGCTCGGCCGGGGCCACCGGGCCGCCGGGCCGCCGCGCCTCCGACATCTTGATGCGAGCCCGGCGCGCCAGCTGCCGACAGGTGCCGACCGGCCGCCCGACGGTGTCCGCGACCAGCTCGAACGGCACCGCGAACACATCGTGCAGGATCAGCACCACCCGCTCGGCGGGCGCGAGGCGCTGCAGCATGCGATACAGCGCCAGCTGCACCTCCTCGTCGAGGGTGATGCGGTCGACCGGGTCGAGGGGCACGGCGTGTGCGACCGGTTTCTCGGCCTCCAGCTGCCCCGGATCCCCGGCCTGCTCGCGACGCGCTCGCGCACTGCGCAATTCGTCGAGACACAGGCGGCTGGTGACGACGGTCAGCCAGGCGCGCTCGTCGCTCACCTCGCCGGGTCGCATGCGGGCCAGCCGGGTGAACGCCTCCTGCGCGGCGTCCTCGGCCGCGCCGATATCGCCCAGCAGCCGGAAGGCCAGGTCCACCACGTACGCGCGATGCCGCCGCCAGGCTCCGGTGAACGCGTCGTCCGGCCGGTCTTCGGTGCTCATACCCATATGACGGGACATGCCCGCCGAAAGTTACCGGCCGCCTGAAACACTGAGCGGCGTGACCCGGGATGGGCCACCGCCGCTCGATCGGCGCGCTGCTCGGTTGATGACGCGATTCGGTTGGGGCGCGGTTCAATTGGTGATGCGCCCGCCCGCCACATCGATGGTGATGCCGCTCAGGTAGGACGAGGCATCCGAGGCCAGGAACAGCGCGGCCTGCGCCACATCGGCGGGCAATCCCATGCGCCGCAGCGGATGCAACGCCGCCACCTGCTGCCGCACCACCTCGGGCATGTGGGTGGCGACCTTCTCGGTCTTCAGGTTGAGCGGCAGGTGAATCGGCAGAGCGCCGGGCGGTTCAGCGCCGGGACAGTACGACTGCCACGGCAATCAGCCAGAGCAGACCGCCGAAGCGGACCACCGGCAGCAGGAAGGCGAACCCGGAGACGATCAGTGCCAGCGTGGACAGCGCGGCCGCGGCGGCGACGGCCAATCCACACCAGATCAGCCAGGTCGGCAGCTTCCGTTCCAGCAGCGCCGGAATCGCGATGCCGACGGCCAGCAGCCCGAAGCCGGCCGCGTAGGCCGGGCCGCCGGACAGGAAGCCCAGATCGGCGATCGCGCGGGCCAATTCCGGTGCGGCAGCACCGTTCAGCCTCCCGCCGGCCCAGGAGAACAGCGCGCTGAAGGTGAGCCCGCCGGCGGCGAGCGCACCGCCGATGGTGGCGATGGACGGACCGCGCAGCACCTGTTGGATGAGCCCGGCGGCAATGGCCAGCGGCGCGGCGGACAACACCAGCAGCAGCGCTCCAGCATCGATGAGCCCGGCATGCGCGGTGGTGTAGGCCAGCACATCCGCACCGCTCGCGTCCGGGTGCGGGGTGCGGGCGTTGGTGGCGACGTAGGCGATGGTGAGCGCCGCGAACGCGGCGACGGGGGCGAGAACTGCGGGGTTGGTGCGAGCGATGGTGGTGCTCATCAGCGGTGATCCTCAATCTCGGGGCGAACCGTGCTGACCCAATAATGATTACAGACTGTAATGATTGTCAATCGTCTATTATTTTCCCACTGCTACCATTCCGGCATGGATGCGAAAGATGAGGTCGCGCCGCAGCGCGCCGTGACGGCCGTCGGGTTCCTGCTGGCCCAGATCGGCGCCTATGCGGCCAATCGATTCGCCGAGCGCACAGCCACCCTGGACCTGACGCCGGCGCAGGCCGGACTGCTCCGGATGCTCATCGTGCAGCCGGGCCGCAACCAGCGTGAGCTCGCCGACGAACTGGGCATGCCGCCCAGCCGGTTCGTCCAATTCGCCGACAAGCTCGAGGAACGCGGAATCATCGAGCGCAAACGCAATCCCGACGATCGGCGGCAGCATGCGCTGTTCCTGACCGCGAAGGGACGAACCACCCTCGTCGAACTGGGCGCGGTCGCCCGCGAGGCCGAGGAGCACATGTGCCGGTCGCTGACGCCGGAGGAACAAGCACAGCTGTCCGGGCTGCTGGTTCGCCTGGCCGCCGACCATGGACTGACCCCGGGCGTGCATCCGGGCTACAAGACGGAGTGACGCCCCGCCGTGCCGTGGGATCGCTCAGATACGGTGCGGCACAGCGGTTGTCACGGCGTCAGCGCGTCGATGGTGGCGATCCGGCCCGCCATGACCTCGTGCAGCAGGCGCCGGAAGGTCGGGCATTCCGCGTGACTCGGGGCCGGGCAGGCGGCGGCGTGCCGCAGGCCGTCGCGCACCGCGGTCAATTGCGTGATGGTGCGGTCCAATTCGTCCGCCTTGCCGAGGAGCGCGGCACGGTCCACACGCAGGTCGCCCTGGGGACCGAAGGCGACGACAATGTCGTCGAGGGAGAAACCGGCGGTGCGGCCGAGCGCGATCAGGGCCAGCTGTTCCAGCACGGATTCGTCGAATTGGCGGCGAAGCCCACGCCGGCCGGTCGAGGCGATCAGGCCCCGCTCTTCGTAGTAGCGCAGTGTCGAGGCCGGGACGCCCGATCGGCGAACGACCTCGGCGATATCCAGATTGCTCACGGGATCACCTCGGAGCTTGACCTCGAGCCGACTTGAATTGGGACAGTGTAGCTCTCCGGCCCGTCCACCGACGAAGGACAGCAACCATGACGACACCGCTCGACAATGACCAATCCGCCCGCTGGAACGGCGCTTCCGGCAATGCCTGGGTCGACGCCCAGGACCTCATCGCCCAGGTGATGCGACCGCTCCAGGACATCCTGGTGACACTGACGCGCGACACCGGGGCCCGGGACGTCCTCGACGTCGGCTGCGGCACCGGCGGTACCACCCTCGCCCTCGCGCGGGAGACCGGCGCACACTGCACCGGCGTCGACATCGCCGAACCGATGATCGCCGCCGCCCGCGCCAACGCCGAGCGGGCAGGCCTGCCCGTCGACTTCATTCGCGCCGACGCCCAGACCCAGCCCTTCGAAACCGCCGCCTACGACCTCATCACCTCCCGGTTCGGGGTGATGTTCTTCGCCGACGCGGTCGCCGCCTTCACCAACCTGCGCCGAGCCACCCGGCCCGGCGGCCGGCTCGGCTGTATCGTCTGGCGCGGTCCGGAGGCGAATCCGTTCTTCACCGCGGCCGAACGCGCCGCGGCGCCGCTGCTGCCGAATCTCGAACCCCGAATCCCCGGTTCACCAGGCCAATTCGCCCTCGCCGACCACGATCACGTGGCCGGGATGCTGGCGGCGAGCGGCTGGGCCGATATCGACATCCGCCCGCTCGATGTCGACTGCGTCATGCCCGAACCTGCGCTCGTCGGTTACGTCTCGCGGCTGGGACCGGTCGGCCTGGCGCTGCTCGAGGTGGACGAAGCCACCCGGCAGCGGGTCATCGAGACCGTGCGGGCGGCCTTCGAACCCTTCGTGCACGGCGACGAGGCCCGCTTCACCGCCGCCTGCTGGCTGCTCGACGCCCGGGCTCACTGACCGGTCGCGACAGCTCCCTGCCGCGGCCGGACCTCCGGAAACTGGCGGATCTCATCGCACTTCGCTGAGCAGCCACTGGTCGCGGGGCGTGCGGCGGCGCTCGCGGCGGCTGCCGACCCGGGCGCGCATGGTGTACCGCGCGGGCTTGCTCTCCGCGGTCAGCTGGTGCCAGCCACTGCCGCCATTGATGTCGAACACGCCGATGTATCCGCCGGGCAGCAGCTGGAACGGCGCGGTGATGTGATTGCCGTAGTCGAACTGGGTGCTGCCCGCCTTGCGGAAGTTCTCGAACCAGGCGGGAAACACGAAGTCCGACACCTGGATTCCATTGATCGCGTACCCGTACTGGTCCGCCTCACAGGCGTCGGCGACCTCGTAGGCGTAGATGCGTCCAGCGGTGGCGGTGGAGAACACGTAGGCGGCCAGGTTGATATCGGGGTCACCGAGCATCTCCAGCAGCTCGTGGCTGGCCGTCACCGTCCACTGCAGGCCGGCATCGATGTCGCTGCGCGCGAACACCTTTCCCATCGGCAGACCCTCATTCGTGAGGTCGTGGTAGCCGAGCGCACCGGCCTGATCGGCGTCGTCGGAGACCACCAGCCACCAGGCGCCGGCCGGGGGCTGCGCGCCGGTCGCCACGAAACTCAGGTCGGCGTCACTCCCCCACACCGGGGCCCAGTCCCGGTGCACCTGCGTCTGCAATGCCGGGACCACGGCAGAAACCTGCGCGTCGGTCAGTACGGTACTGCGGTTCAACACGGCAATATGTATGGCAGACATAGCGATTCTCGAATTCCTCATCGGCGACTGTATTCGATCTTGCTGACTGTCATCATCGCGTGAAATCCACAGGGAGGCAGGCGGAAAGTGCGCATCATCGATCTTTCGGTACCGATTCGGTCCGGTATGCAGGTGTATCCCGGCGATCCGGAGGTCACCATCCGGCCCGCGCTCACCGTGGCCGCCGACGGGGTGAACGTGCTGCACCTCGATCTCGGGTCGCAGACGGGCACGCACGTGGACGCGCCGCGGCATATCGACGACTCGCTGCCGGCGCTGGACGAGCTGCCGCTGGACCGGTTCACCGGTCCGGGCGTGGTCATCGACGCGCGGGCGGCCGGGGCGGGCGGGGTGATCGGGCGGGAGTACTTCGCGGACCGGGTGGCGGCGGGGCAGATCGTGCTCATCGCCACCGGGTGGTCGCAGCACTGGGGCACCCACGCGTACCTGAACCATCCGCATCTCACCGTGGAGGCGGCCGAGTATCTGATCGCGGCGGGCGTGCGGACGGTCGGGATCGACGCGCTCAGTGTCGACCCGACGCCCACCGAGGAGATCCCCGTGCACCGGATTCTGTGTGGGGCGAACGCGGTCATCGCCGAGAATCTGACCGGATTGAGCGAGGTGCTCGCGGCGCAGCAGGCCGGGGAGCGGGTCGAGGTGTCGATGTTCCCGCTCAACCTGCCCGATGCGGACGGCGCTCCGGCGCGGGCCGTGGCGCGTCTCGGCGGCTGAGACAGCGCGTCTCGGAGTGTGACAGAAACACCAGTGTGTCGCATTTTGCGGCGCGGGTCACGCGATCTTCGTACACTGCTCTGGACACCGGGGAGTCGGGGCCCCGACCCATGCTCGATCCGAAGGACTTCGCACGTGAACCGCTATGCCGTAACCACTTTGCTAGCCGTTGCGGCCATTCTGCCCGCCGCGCCCGCCGCGTCTGCGGAGATCGTTCTCACCGACGCCTCGCAGACCGCGACCACGCCCGGCACCACGACGACCACCCCGGGCACCACCACGCCGGGCACGACCACCACGCCGGGCACGACGACCGACCCGACCGCGGACAGCAACCCGATCGAGTCGGATGTCAATTTCGGGTCCTCCGCCATCAAGCTCGGCGGCGCGACCGGTTCGGCGACCACGGGCTCCTCGAAGGGCGGCTGCACCGTCGCCGGCAGCGCGGCGGCGCTCGCGGGCTACGCGGGACTGGGCTGCGGCAACCTCAATGGCGGCGGCGGCATCGGGCCGGGGACCATCGGCTGACCCCCACCCCCGAGATCGAGCGCGTCCCAAGGGGCATCGGCGAACACGCTGATGCCCCTTCGGCGCGTCCGCGATCAGCGGCGGGCGTCGGGGATCAGCGGTTGTCGTCGGCGTTGCCGGCCTTCCACTGCTCCCACGGAATGTTCCAGTCGCCCAGCCCGTCCAGACCGGACAGCGTGCCGCCGACGGTGTTCTTGACGATGGTGATGTCGCCGCGCTTGACGTTGTCGTACACCCACTTGGCGTCGGCCGGGCTCAGATTCAGGCAGCCGTGGCTGGTGTTGACCGAGCCCTGTGCGCCCACCGACCACGGGGCCGAGTGGAAGAAGATGCCGGAGTAGGAGATCCGCGTCGCCCAGTCGATCGGGGTGCGATACCCGGCCGGCGAGCTCACCGGGACGCCGTAGGTGGAGGAATCCATGATGATCTTGTCGAACTTGTCGCCGACGATGTAGACACCGTTGTCGGTGGGCGTGGAGTTCTTGCCCATCGAGGTCGGCATGGTCTTGATCACCTCGCCGTTGCGCTCGACGGTCACCATCTTGGTGTCGTCGTCGGCGCTGAAGACGGTGGCGTCGCCGACGGTGAAGCTGGAGTGGATGTCACTGTCGCCGACCAGGCCGTTGCCGAGATCCCGGCCGTAGGCGTTCACCGCGATGTCGACCTTGGTGCCCGGGGCCCAGAAGTTCTGCGGCCGCCAGCGCACCTCGCGATTGTTGACCCAGTAGAAAGCGCCCTCCACCGCGGGCGTGGTAGTGATCTTGATCGCCGCCTGGGCGGCCCTGCGATCCGGAATGTTCTCGTCGAACTGCACGGCCACCGGCTGGCCGATACCGACCACGTCGTCCTCCGCCGGCAACAGGTACGGGTGGGTGCGGTTATTGGGCGAGATAGTGGTGAAACTCATAGTCGAATTGGTCGCCCCGCCAAGGCCGATCGCGTCGACGCTCAACTTGTAGGTGCGCCCGAATCCCAGCTGCTCGGTCAGCCGCCACGAACGGCCGTCCGCCGCCAGCTCGCCGGGTACCGGCTTGCCGTCCGGACCGGTGAGCGCCACGGTCGCGAGCTGGCCGTCCTCCACCTTCAATGTCAGCTCCCCCGGTGACACCCCTTTGTCGCCGTCCTTCACCGGCGAGATCAGCTTCGGCTTCATGAGCTCGCCGATCGGATTGGAATCGATTGCCACCGTCGAGGATTGACCCTTACCCCCCGACGAGCACCCGACCAGCGCCAACGTCAGCACGGACACCACCACCCCGACACCCAGCAGCCGTCGCCGCCCCCGACCTTCACTCATCGCAACCCCGCTTCACGTCTCGGTGCACAACCGGCCACCGCACTACTCCCGGCCCCGACCACGCCTGTTCGATCACCACGCCCACCCCATCCGACCGAGACCCCCGCCCTGGCAGTCACAACCACCCCGGCTTCCAACCAAGCGTCCCGGCCACAGGGGCTTCGTCCGAAACATCCGTGATCACCCCCGCCGCGTTAACAACTCCCCAACCCTCCACAAACCCGCAGCTCAGATACCCGATTTCACTTTCCGCACTCCACCCTGTTAATGTTCTTCTCGCACCGCAGAGCGGCCCAAGCGAAAGCCCAAGCCCCCTGGGGAGTAACACGCGCCATTAGCTCAATTGGCAGAGCAGCTGACTCTTAATCAGCGGGTTCGGGGTTCGAGTCCCTGATGGCGCACCACGAAAGGCCCCTTCCAACAGCAGCAATGCTGAACGGGAGGGGCTTTTCTCGTTGGCACTGCACACTACGCCACACACCAACCGCTCCGATCAGATGCTGTTGCGTCGAGCGCCGTTCGGGCCCAGAGAGTTCGGCGCGGAAGCAGACCACAACTGCCCGTTTCCATCGGGGGCCGACGCATTGCACCATTTGCCACCCGGGCACCACAACGGCCGGGCCCCGCTGATCAATCAATCCCAGCGAAGACGACCGCTGCCGCCGAGCGGGCTGGTTGCGTGCGTTGGATCGGCACGCGCAGCCACTGCTGCCCCTACGATCCCCGCAGTGTTCTGCAACGCGGCGGCCACCACCGGCGTGCGGTTCTTCAGCAACGGAATCCATTTGTCGCCCTTGCGGCTGACCCCGCCACCAGCGATGAACAGGTCGGGCGACATCGCGTTTTCGATGGCGACCAGCACCTTCGTCACCTCCGGGGCCCACCGCTTGTAGCTCCAGGCGTGCCTTTCCTTGACCGACACGGCGCCCCGAAGCTCGGCCTCCATTCCGCCGACCTCGATGTGACCGAATTCAGTGTTGGGCAACAACACCCCGTCATGGATCACCGCTGAACCGATGCCGGTGCCGAACGTCAGCAGCACAATGACGCCGTCCTTGTCCTTGCCGGCCCCGAACTGGACTTCGGCCAATCCCGCCGCGTCGGCGTCATTGAGCAAGGTCACCGGCTGTCCGCCGAGTTCGGCGCTGATCACCTCTTGGGCGTTCACTCCGATCCAAGACTTGTCGAGGTGCGCGGCAGTACGGACTACGCCGCCACTGACCACGCCCGGATAGGTGACACCAAGCGGCGCGTCCCACTGGAAGTGCTTCACCACCTCTCGGATCGTATCGGCGAGAGCCTCCGGAGTAGCCCGCCGCGGGGTCGGGAGTCTGAAGCGGTCGCCGATCAGCCGCCCGGTGCCGAGATCGACGACGCCACCCTTCACGCCGCTACCGCCCACGTCGATGCCGAAGCCCCAGCGATGCGGCCCCTGGCTCGGCGTTTCGGTGACCGAAGCAGTGGTACCGGTCATGGACACTCCAGTACGTGGCGGCGGCGGCCCGGGGTCGGCTCGCCCCACAGATTCCGGGCTGGTCGTTACTGTGGGTTTCATCGAGTCCCCTGGTCACGAATCGGATATCGAGGCAGAGATTTCGGGAGGCTGCCCGTATTCCAACAAAAGGGCGCAAAGAGTTCATTCACAACGGCACTGCCCGCTTCGGGCACCCCGCTGAACGGACACGGCGCATGTCAGGGACATACCCCCAATATTGATGGTGCACATAACATCAAGCTTCTATTCTCTCCCCCGGACCGATATTCCTGCTACCTGCAAAAGCGGGCGACCCCGGCATAGGTGCGTGCGCACCCTTCTGCATGCTGCTGTGCTGGTAGGCGTGCACGGTGGCCTCGATGGTCTCGGGATCGAGATCGGCGGTGAGGCGGGTAAAGCCGGCGTATGACTGGCTGTGCCCCTGTCATGCTTGCGGTATGGCGGCAGGGGCGGTCGAAATGTTCGAGCGGCATCGGGCACGATTGCTCGGTCTGGCGTATCGAATGCTCGGTTCGGCGGCTGACGCCGAAGACACTCCGATGGCCTGCCACGGAATCGCCGCGATCGAGGAGCAGTCGTGGACACGCCTGTGAACTCTGCCGATGTCATCGTGGTGGGTGGTGGCCCCACCGGTATGACGGCCGCCGGTGATCTCGCTCGCGCCGGACGGTCGGTGACCGTGCTGGAGCGATGGCCGCAGATCAACCCGGCCAGCCGGGCATTCGCGACCATGGCTCGCACCCTGGAGATCCTCGACGCCCGCGGTCTGGCCGAGGATCTACTCGCACAGGGCAGCACCACACCGGCGGTGAACCTGTTCGCGGGCGCGAAGGTCGATCTGACTCATCTGCCCTCGCGGTACCGCTGCGGGCTGATCACGCCGCAGACCAATGTCGACCAGGCCCTGGCCCGCTATGCCGAAGCACAGGGAGCGGATATCCACCGCGGTGTCGAGGTCGTCGGCCTGGTGCAGGATCGCGACCGTGTCACGGTGACGACCCAGCACAAGGACGCACCGGTGGACACCGAGACAACCCGTTGGCGCGCACCGTATCTGGTGGCCGCCGACGGTGCCCACAGCACCATCCGAACCCTGCTCGGGGTGGAATTCGCGGGCAAGTCGGTGTTGTCCTCGGTAGTGCTGGCCGATGTGCTCCTCACCAATGGACCAGCCGGTGTGGCTTTGACGCTCGGCGACACTCACGACTGCTTCGGATTCCTCGTCCCCTACGGCGACGGTTCCGGCTCCCGCTGGTACCGGTCGATGACCTGGGATCGCCGCAACCAGCTGCCGGACTCCGAGCCGGTGGACGAGCACGAGGTGGAGGACGTGCTCACGCGGGCGATGGGACGTGATGTCGGCGTAGCCGAGATCAGCTGGTGTTCCCGCTTCCACTGCGATGAGCGCCAGATCCACGAATACCGTTCCGGACGTGTGTTTTTCGCAGGCGACGCCGCACACGTGCACTCCCCGATGGGCGGGCAGGGCATGAACACCGGCATCCAGGATGCCGCCAATCTCGCTTGGAAACTGGACGCCGTCCTCGGCGGCGCGAACGACGCGGTGCTCGACACCTACCACGCCGAACGCCACCCTATCGGCCGCCGTGTCCTGCGGCAAAGCGGCGCGATGATGCGCGCGGTCACGGTGAAACCGCGCGTCGCGCGCTGGATGCGGGACCGCATCGCCCCGAAAGTGCTTGGCTTCGGCCCGATCTCGGACGCGATCGCGGGCAGCTTCGCCGGAGTTACCCTGCGCTACCCGTCCGGCCGCGGCCAGTCTCCGTTGGTCGGAACCCGCGCCACGGAGACTCCCCTGCGGGGAGACCGGCTCACCGTGCTACAGCGCACACCCGGCTTCGTCCTCATCCGGGAACGCGGCGCCGCCCCCGTCGCAACGAATCTCATCCAAGCCGAACGTACCGACACCGGCCCCGCCCTGCTGGTGCGTCCCGACAGCTACATCGCCTGGGCCGGACGCACCGCCGCCGACCACGGCTGGCGCGACACCCTAGCCTTCTGGACCCAAAAGAGTTGAGCCCCAACCCTGTCGAAAGGCGGCTTCGCGGCCGACAGGCAGGCCCTGCATAGTCAGGGTGCCAACGCCGACAAGCGGTTCCTCCTGACCTCACCAGGGTGAGCGTGGTCATGCTCAGACCTGCTGCCAGTCCTCGAGGCGGAGGTGGCGGCGGTCGCGGCGGAGGGTCCAGGTGCCGCCCGGGTAGGTGAGGGTGTTGGTGCCTTCGGGGTCTACGAAGTAGCTGGTGCAACCGCCGGTGGACCAGATTCGGGTGCTGAGGAGAGTGCGGGCTCGCGATACCCAGGCGCGTTCGGCGGATTGTGCAGGGGTGTAGCGGGGGACGGCGTGGGTGTGCATGTGGGTGATGGTGCGCGCTATGAGGCGAGCGGTGGGTTCGATGGCCAGGAATTGGGAGGTGTGGGGCAGGGCGGTGTTGGGGCCGGTGACGGCGAAGAGGTTGGGGAGGCCGGCGAAGGCTATGCCGCGGTAGGCCGTGAAGCCGTCCTCGGTGAATTTCGTTCGAGTGGACGTGGTTTCGGTGCGGAAGTCGGGGAAGCGGGCGATGGAGTCCTGGACGTGGAAGCCGGTGGCCCACACGATGGCGTCGACTTCGTGGTGGGCGCCGTCTGCGGTGCGCAGGCCGGTGGGGGTGATCTCGATGATCTTTTCTGTGACGAGGTCGACGGTGGGCCGGGCGAAGGCGGCATAGTACTCGTCGGACACCATCGGGCGCTTGCAGCCGAAGCGGTAGTCGGGGACCAGCTTTCGGCGAACCTCGGGATCGGGAACCTGATGCCGCAAGGCGGCCAGGCAGATTCGCTCGTAGAGTCGCACCAGGCGGGGATGGAACTCGGCGAAGTGCAGCGCCTCCAGGAAGGCGAAGACGAAGCCGCGGGCGGCGAGCCGCAGCGGTGGGATGTGGCGGAACAGGCTCCGGACCGCCGGCGGGATGGGGCGATCGCCGCGGGGCAGCACCCAGGCGGCGGTGCGCTGGAAGGACACCACCCCTCCGGCGGTGCGCGCCAGGGCGGGCACGATCTGCACGGCGCTCGCGCCCGCACCGACCACGGCGATACGCTTGCCGGCCGGCTCGAAGTCTCGATCCCAGGTGCTCGAATGCATTTGCGGGCCGGTGAATTCGGTGCGGCCCGGGATGTCGGGGATGGCGGCGGTGTGCAGTGAGAAGTACCCCATGACGACGGCACGCGCCCGCACCGTCCGGCCGTCGCTCAGCCGGATCACCCATTCCGCGGCGGCTTCGTCGAAATCCGCGTCGGCCACTTCGCTGTTCAGCTGAACATGCCGTCGCAGGTCGAAGCGATCCACCACCGACTCGGTGTATGCGCGCAGCTCGGGCTGGGGCGCGTAGAGGCGCGTCCATTCCGTATTCGGTGCGAACGAATACGAATACAGCACCGAGGGCACATCGACCGCGCATCCGGGATAGACATTGTCCCGCCAGGTGCCACCGATGGCGTCGGCCCGCTCGAGCATGACGAAGTCGTCCATGCCGAGGCGGCGGAGATTGATCGCCACAGCCAGACCGCTGAATCCGGTGCCGATGATGGCGACGTCGTAACGGTCGGGGCCGGAGGGGGACTCGGACATGCGGGCACCTCGGTTCGTGAATGAGAAGTAGTGATGGGCGGCGAATCGTCAGGCGGAGACGGCCGCGACTTCGGCGGGCGCGGCGCTGCTTTCGCGCATCCCGAATCGGGTGTGCAAGCGGCGCAGCGGTCGCGGAGCCCACCAGGTCCAGCGTCCGCCCAGGCGCAGCATCGCCGGGAGCAGGAATCCGCGCACCACGGTGGCGTCGGCCAGCACCGCCAGCGGCAGCCCGATGCCGAAGGCCTTCATGAAGGTGATGTCGGAGGCGAGAAAGCCCAGGAACACGATGGAAATGAGGACCGCGGCCGCGGTGACGATGCGGCCGATCCGCTCCAGCCCGATCGCGACCGACGCCGTTGCGTCCCCGGTGCTCTCGTACTCCTCACGGATGCGGGCCAGCAGGAAGACCTGATAGTCCATGGCCAGCCCGAAGGCGACGGCGAACAGCATGACCGGCACCACCGCCGACAGGTCGCCCGTGGGGGTGAACCCGAGCAGCCCGGACAGCCTGCCCTCTTGGAAGATCCACACCAGTGCGCCGAAGGTGGCGGTCAGGCTCAGCGCGCTCAGGATCAGCGCCAGCACCGGCACCAGCACGCTGCCGGTCAGCAGGAACAGCAGCAGCGCCATGGCGATCACCACAAAACCGAGCGCGAAGGGCGCTCGCGCGGTCAGGGCGTGGATGGCGTCCATATTGGCCGCGTCCACCCCGCCGACCAGCGCCCGCGACGGTGCAGGAGTGGCGCGGACGGCGCGGATGACGGCGTCCACCGTCCGCGGGTCCGTGGTGGTGGGCACCACGGAAAGGTAAGCGGCATTGCCGGTTTCGAACCGGTGATGGGCGGTGGTGGCGGGTATCGCGAGCGCGCCCCTGATGTAGCTGCCCGTCGCGGTATCCACGCGTGCGACATCGTCGAGCGATGACAGCGCCACGGCGTACTCGGCGACCCCGGTCTTGCTGTCCGGCAGCACCACGAACAGTCCGCTGAGTTCGGCCGCATCGAAATCGCGCTGTACCGTTTCGGCCACCTGCCGCGCGGACGACCCCGCCGGCATGGACCGATAGTCGGGAAAACCGGGGTGGAAGCGCAGGAACGGCAGCCCCAGGGCGAGCAGCAACGCCACCGTGACGGTGGCGACCGGAATCGGCCGCCGCATGACCATTGTCGCGAGCCGGTGCCAGAAGCCCTGGTCCAGCGCGCGGGAGTCGCTGCCGGACACGCGTTTCCGGCCGATCCGGAACCTGTCGATGCGATCGCCCGCCACCAGCAGAATCGCCGGCAAGACCGTCAGCGAGACCACGGCGGCGGTGAGCGCCACCGCGATCCCGGCATACCCGATCGACCGCACCGCCAGCAGCGGGAAGATCAGCATGGACGACAGCGCGACGGCCACGGTCAGCGCGGAGAAGGCCACGGTCCGCCCCGCGGACCCCATGGTCGTGATCAGCGCCGCGCGCGGATCGGCGGCCGTGGCGAGCTCCTCGCGATACCGATTGACGATCAGCAGGCTGTAGTCGATCGCCAGGCCCAGCCCGAGCAGCGAGGCCACATTGGTGGCGGTGGAGGACAATTCGGTGAACTCTGCCAGCAACCAGAGCACACCCATGGTGAGCATGGTGGTGACGGTTCCGGTGATGAGCGGTAGCGCCGCGCCCACCACGGTCCCGAAGACCACGAGCAGCGCGATCAGGGTCAGCGGAAACGCCACGGCCTCACCGGCGGCCACGTCCTTCTGCCCCTGCTGCACGGTTTCGTGCATCATCATGGCGTACCCGCCGACCCGGACTTCGATCCCGTCGTGCGTACCGCCGAATTCCGGTGCCAGATCGGCGATCCGGTGGTCGATCCGCATTTCATCGCCCATCATCGTCGCGACGATGAGGCCCTGACGGCCGGTCTTGTCGCGCAGCGCGGGCAAGTGCCCCGAGGTCCAGTACGACATCACCCCGGAGACATCGGACTCGGCCTGCAGACGCCGCACAAGTTCCGTTGCGGCATGCGTGGATTCGGCATCATCGATGGTCCGGCCGGCGTCCACGAGCAACACCAGGTTCGGCGCGCCCTGGCCGAAGTGGTCCCGCAGCGCACCGGCGGCCGTGCTGGATTCCGCACTCGGGTCGAAGTATCCGCCACCCTGCAGCTTGCCGAACAGCGTGGTGCTCGCCAGTCCGGCGAGCACCGCCAACACCCCGGCGACGACCAGCACCGCACGATGCCTGCGCACTACGAATCGCACCACGGTCAGCGCGCCTCGGCCCGCATGAGCAACTTCTCCGGATGCACCAGCGCGCCGATCACGGTCTCCCGCACCGGAATACCCGGCACCGGCCGCAGCCGCCAGCGGGCGCAGATGGTCGCCACCTGCAGGGCGATCTCGGTGAGCGCGAACACGTTTCCGGGGCACTGCCGGGCGCCCATGCCGAACGGGATGTGCGCGCCCTTGGACATGTCCGCCATCCGCTCGGGCAGCCACCGGTCCGGATCGAAACGCTGCGGATCGGGATGCACGACGGGATCTCGATGCACTGCCACGGGACAGACGAAAAGCATACTGCCACCGGGGATTTCGATACCTCCCAGCGTGTACGGGGTGGGCACGTGCCGGACCGTCAGCCACGGCGAATACTTGCGCAGCGTCTCGAGCACAATGCGCTTGGTGATCTCGAGCTCGGCCAGGTCGCCGAACTCCGCGGCCCGCGTGTCACCCTCCGTGCGCAACACGGCGTCCACCTCGGCGTGCAGCGCGGCCTCCACCTCGGGATTCTGCCCGAGCTCGTGGCACACCCAGGCCAGCGTCGCCCCGATGGCCTCGGTGCCGCCGACCAGGAAGTTGATCAGCTCGTCGTGCACCTGGGAGTCGGTGAGCGCATCCCCGGATTCGTCGCGGGCCTTGAGCAGCGTGTCGAGCAGATCACCGTGATCGAGGTCCGGATCCGCGGCGAGTTCGGCGCGGTACGCCGCGATAATGGTGCCGGTGGCCGCCTTCATCTCCACCACCAGGCGGTCGAACCGGCGATTGCCGGGCAGCGGCAGCCGGTCGATCCAGGCGGGCCGTGTGACGCGCCGGGAGAGCAGGGTCATGACCGGCGGCAGCAGGCGGTGGATGTGTTCGGCTGTCTCGGAACCGAGTTCGCCGGTGAACAGCGATCCGGCCACGGTGCGCAGCGCCAGGTCGTGCATCTGCTCGTTGACCGCGAGGAAATCACCGTTGCGCCAGGACGCGGCGCGCTCCGCCCCGAGCCGTGTCATGACCGCCGCGTAGCGCGCGATCCGGGACTTCGCGAAGGCGGGTGCGATCATGCGCCGTTCGCGCCGATGCCGCTGGCCCTGGAGCACGGTCACGCCCTCACCGAGCAGCGCCTCGGCGCGTTCGATCATCAGCCCCTGGTCCGACAGCGCCACGAACGCCTCGCGGACCAGCTCGGGATCGGTGACGACATAGGTGTCGTAGCCGGGAATCCGCACGCGCACAACCGGTCCCACCGACGAGAGCGTGGACAGGAATCGGTAGGGCCGGCGGCCGAACCGGGGCCAGTGGCCGAGCAGCGGGACCGCGCCGGGCGCGGTGGGTGCCGCGCGATGCGCGATCGGCGTAATGGTGGCGGTGGATGTCATCGCGAAGGTGCTCCAAATCTGGCGGGCCGGATCGCGCGACGACGCGCGGACTCTTGGTGATTGCGGGCGATGGCCCGACTGTCGATTGCCGGAGGGGTGCCGGTTTCGGCCAGCGTAACCAGGAATTCCATGCCGTCGCAACCGGACTTTCGTCTTTGTCTCCGGAGCCAAAATCCGTTGTCGCTATTGGTTTTCCGGGAGCAGTGACATTTGATATGACACCGCCTCCGGGTGATGTCTGTCGCTCTCGGGACCGAGTTTCCTTGACACCGTATGGTGCTCGTCTCTAGCGTCCGGGGAATCCGAACCGAGCCACTGTTCGCCTCGTTCGATTCACATGGACGGCCCACTCGCCGGTTCCATCCATCCCATTACGATCGGGAGTCACGATTGTGAGTGCCGCGCGCCTCGGTGCGCTGGGAGCCGCTCTCCCCCAGCGCGAATACACCACCGACGAAGTACTGGCCCGTATGTCGAGCGGCGGGCAATTCGAAGTCGAGCGGATCACCGGAATCCGCACCCGGCGCATGGTCGACCGGTCCGCGGGCGAGGACAGCCTCTCCCTCGGCGCACGCGCCGCGCAGGACTGCCTGGCGCGCTCGCGGTACGAGGCCACCGACCTCGATGTGATCATCAGCGCCGGCACCACGGTGCACGACGGGTTCCACATGGTGTTCGAGCCCGCCGCCGCCCACGAGATCGCCCGCCGGATCGGCGCGGACCATGCCATGGGCTACGACGTCGTCAATGCCTGCGGTGGCACCATGACCGCGATCTACCTGCTGGAGAACATGATTCGCGCCGGTCTGGTGCGCACCGGCATGGTGGTGACGGCGGAGATCATCTCCCCGGTCACCGAGGGCGCACTCGCCGAGGCGAAGGACGCGCGCGATCTGCAGTTCCCGGCGCTCACCCTGGCCGACGCCGCCGTCGCGGTGATCGTGGACCGTGCCGAGGACGAACACGACCGCATCCACTACGTGGACATGATCACCTGCGCCGAATTCTCGCCGCTGTGTATTGCCAAGCCCAGCGACGCCTCCGAGAACATGATCATGCTGACCGACAATATGACCATGCAGGCGGCCCCCCGCCGGGAAACCTGGGCGAAACTGCACCGCGATCGGCTCGTCAAGCGCGGCACCACCTTCGCCGACGAGAAGTTCGATTTCATCGTCTTCCATCAACTCGGGGCGGCCTTCACCGAGAAGCTGGCCGAATCCGGCGCCAAGATCCACGAGGCGGAAATGCCGCCGCGGCTGGCGACCGTGCACAAATACGCGAATACCGGCGCCAGCACGCATTTCCTCGCGATATACGACTACATATCGCGGGGCGAAATACCGAAGGGTTCCAAGATCTGCGTGGTGCCGACCGCCTCCGGAATGATCTTCGGCGTCATGTCGGCCACTCTCGATTCTCTGGTGGGATGAGCATGTCTGTTGTCATCGAACAATCCGCGATCAGCGCCGCCCCGGCCACCGCGGGATCCATCGACCATGCCGTGGCGGCGGGCCGGGAATGCCTGGAGCGGGCCGGAATCGAGCCCGGCGATATCGACGTCCTGGTCAATGTCGGCATCTATCGGGACGGCAATGTGGTCGAGCCCGCGAACTCCGCGCTCATCCAGCTCGGGCTGCGCATGCACCTGGACTACGAGGCGGGATCGGGCCGCTCCACCTTCTCGTTCGACCTGCGCAATGGCGCGTGCGGGGTGCTGAACGCCGTGCACGCGGCGACCGCGCTGCTGGCCAATGGCACCGCGCAACGGGTGCTGGTCGTCGGCAGTGATGCGCACCCGGGCGGAATCGCCCACCGGCCGGACGACTTCCGGTACGCGACCGTCGGCTCGGCCTGGCTGCTGAGCAAGGGGGTGGACCGGGAGACGGGTTTCGGCCCGCTACGTATTTCCCCGGTGCGCGACCGGGCGGCGGGCGCGAATCCGGGCGTCGCCGGATATCTGGACCTGAAGGCCATGGGAAACGCCGGGCAGCAGACGATTACGGTCGAGGTCGCGCCGGACTACGACACGGTGATCACCGCGACGGCGGCCGATACGCTGCGCGGCTACCTGGCCGATCAGCCCGAAATCGACACGGGCAATACCGTTCTGGTCACCAATAACCCGGTGCCCGGACTCGCGAGCGGCCTCGCGGAGGAATTCGGATTCGCCCGCGGCTACCAGGCGATGACCGGCGACCGCGACGCCGGAAGCTCGGGCCTGGCCATCGCCTACCACCAACTTCGGGAGCAGGGCGCGCTGACGCCGGGCGCCGAGCTGGTATTCCTGGCGGCGGGTTCGGGTCCGATGGCCGGGTGCGTGAGCTACCGAGTGGAAGGGGCCGCGTGAATCCCGTACTCGACGATCCGGATCTGCTGCTGGCGCGCCAGATCGAGAAGTACGCCGATTTGCCCGCCGTCAGCTACCGGACCCGGCCTCCGGGCGGCGCGGGCGGCGTCGGCGTCGGCGCCGCCTTCGACGCGCTGACCTTCGCCGACCTCGGCGAGCGGATCGACGCCTACGCGCGGTCCTTCGCCGAGATCGGAATCACCAAGGGCGTCAAGACGATTGTGATGGTACGGCCCGACCCGGATCTGTTCGCGGTGATCTTCGCGCTGTTCCGGGTGGGCGCGGTGCCGGTGGTAGTGGACCCGGGCATGGGCGTGAATCGCATGCTGCACTGCTTCCGCAGTGTCGGCGCACAGGCGTTCATCGGCGTCCCGGAGGCCCACCTGATCCGGATCGCCGCGCGTCGCACCTTCCGCTCGGTGCGCGTGCACGTCACGGCGGGCGCTCGCTCCTATTGGGGCGGTTACACACTCGCGCAGCTGGCCGAGCGTGGCCGCGCGGGCGAGCCGGTCGCGGTCGCCCACGCGCCCGGGGATCTGCTGATGATCGCGTTCACCACCGGCAGCACGGGCCCCGCCAAGGGGGTGGAGTTCACCCGCGCGGGCTTCGCCGCCTCGCTGCGGGTGGTCACCGATCTGCACGATCGCGCGGACGGTTTCGTCTCACTGGCGACGGTGCCGCTGTTCGGGCTGTTCGATCTGATGCAGGGCGCGCACGTGGTGCTCGGGCCGGTGGATCCGGTGAAGGTGTCGCAGGCCGATCCCGCGCTGCTGGTCGAGGTGGCCCGCGCCTTCCGGATCACCGATCTGACCGCCTCGCCCGCCTTGCTGGGCCCCCTCGGCGCCTATCTGGACCGGACCGGAATCGAGCTGCCCAGCCTCACCACGGTCATTTCGATGGGTGCGCCCGCGAACCTGGAGGCGCTGGTCGCGGTTCGCAACGCGCTCGGGCCGCGGGCCCGGGTCTTCACCACCTACGGTGCGACCGAGGCGCTTCCGCTGACCACCCTGGAGTGGTCGGAGCTCGAAACGCTGCGGGAGCGGACCCGCGACGGGGCCGGCACCTGCGTGGGACGGGCACTGCCGGAGTCCGACAGTGATACCCGAGTGCGGATCATTCGCATCACCGATGACGAAATACCGTTCTGGACAGACGATTTGGAGGTCGTGCCGGGCGAAATCGGCGAGATCGTCGCCACCGGACCGCAGGTCAGTCAGCGCTACCACGGCAACCCGGCCGCCGATGCGCGCGCCAAGATCGACGAACGGCTACCCGACGGCACGCTGCGCCGCTGGCACCGCATCGGCGACCTCGCCCGGCGGGACACCGACGACCGACTGTGGTTCTGCGGCCGCATCTCCCAGCGGGTACGCACCGGCGCCGGGGATCTGTTCACCGTGCAGTGCGAACAGATCTTCAATACCCACCCGGATGTCCAGCGCACTGCGCTGGTCGGCGTCGGCCGGGCCGGCGCGCAGGTGCCGGTGCTCTGCTACGAGCCGCGCGCGGGCGTCGATCGCGGCGCAGGCCCCCGTATCGAGCGGGAATTGCGGCGACTGGCCGAGTCCCACGAGATCACCGCGCCGATCCGCACCTTCCTGCGGCACGACGGCTTCCCGGTCGACATCCGGCACAACGCCAAGATCGGCCGCGAGGTGCTGTCGGAGTGGGCCGGCGCCCGCCTCGGCTACGACAGTGAAGGAAAACAGCGATGAAAGTCCTCGTCACCGGCGGCACCGGATTCCTCGGCAGCCACATCGTCGACCAGGCCCTGGCCGCGGGCGACCAGGTGCGCGTACTCGCCCGCCCCACCGCCGATCTCGGCTATCTGCGCTCGCTGACCGAGGTCGAGATCGTGCACGGCGACCTCGGCGACCCGGAGTCGCTCACCGCCGCCTGCAAGGGCGTGGACGTGGTGCACCACAGCGCCGGCCGGGTGGCCGAGACCGGCCACCGCGACCAGTTCTGGGAGGCCAATGTCGAGGGCACCCGGCGGCTCATGGATGCCGCGCGGCGCGCCGGCACGGGCCGTTTCGTCTTCGTCAGCAGCCCGAGTGTGGCCACCGAATACGATCGCGAGCGGTTCGGCATCGACGAGTCCGAACCCTATGTGCGCAACCCGAAGAGCTACTACGTCGAGACCAAGGCAATTGCCGAGCGTGAGGTGCTGGCGGCGAACGGGCCCGACTTCACCACCTGCGCGCTGCGTCCCCGGATGATCTGGGGGCCGCGCTCGGGCGGCTGGATGACGCTGCTGCTGAACAAGATTCGTTCCGGCCGCCTACCCGATCTGTCGGGCGGCAAGCCGGTGCTGGTGTCGATCACCTACTGCGAGCATGCCGCTCGCGCGTGCGTACAGGCGTCGCGGTCCGACGCGGTGGCCGGGAAGCCCTATTTCCTGGCCGACGCCGAGGATGTCGACCTGTGGGGCTTCGCCCGCGATCTGGCGAGGGCCTTCGACCTGACACCGCCGACCCGGACCATTCCGAAACCGGTGCTGGACGGCATCATCGCGGTCTTCGACACCGTCTGGAAGATCCCCGGGCTGCAGTCGCGCGTCGCACCCCCGCTGTCCAGCTGGACGGTCGCGGCGCTCACGGTGTCGAGCACCTACGACACCGGCGCGGCCCGGCGCGATTTCGGCTATGCTCCCACGATTTCCCTGCGCGACGGGCTGGATCGCTATGTGGCGTGGGCGGAATCGATCGGCGGACTGTCCGCACTTCCGTCCTGATTCACTCTGCCGTCCTGTTTCCCCCACCGTCCTGGTCTGCTCACCAGAACAGCGCAACGCTCCCGGTCCGGAATGGACCGGGAGCGTTGTCGTTTCGTCTCACCCCGCAGACGGCAGGGCGCGTTCCTCCGCGGGCAACAGCAGCGCGGTCAGCTCGTCGAGAGCGGCGTCCAAACCGTCGGTCAGGTACTCCATCGCCGGCAGCTTGTCGGCCGCCCCCAGCACGCCGAAGTGCAGCGCGTCGAGGTAGCCCACACAGGTGACATTGAACGGGTTGCCGTGCATGAGCAGCGAGATCGGGTACAGCGACTCCAGCCGGGCGCCGTTCCAGTACAACGGAGTTCGCGGTCCGGGAACATTGGAGATGCCCATCGGATGCGAGGCCGGAGTGTTGGTGCGGCCCCAGGTCAGTCCCATGATCCACGGCAGGGTGACGGCCAGGCCGTAGCCGATGACCGTATTGGCCGGGAGGCCCGCCATCTCCTGCTTCGCGGCGCGGATGGCCGCGCGGACCGCAGCCAGGCGCTCGGCAGGGTCGGCGATATCGGTACCCAGCGCGGTGAACATCATGCCCGCGCGGGTACCCACCCGGTCGTCGTCGCCTTCCCGCAGGTCCACGGGGACTCCGGCGGTGAGCGGGCGTGCGGGGAGCTCCGCATGTTCGGTCAGGTAGTCGCGCAAGGCCGTGCCGACCAGATACAGCACGATGTCGTTGATCGTGCAGTCGGCGGCCTTGGCCAGCCGCTTGAACCGGCCCAGGTCGTAGCGGCGCAGGGACAGGTCCCGGCGGCCGGTGATCGGCCCGTCGAAGATGGACGCCGGCTGCTGGTAGGCCCGCTGCGCCGGGGTCCGGCCGCGGGCGCGGCGCAGGGCGTCGCGGCCCGCCGTGCCGATGCCGCGCACCAGTTCGAGCACGCCCCGCAGCGTCGCGAGCAGGGTCCGCAACCGACTCGCGGACGGAACCGGCTGCGGTGCATTCGGATTCACGCGGCCGACGGTGAACAGATTCCGTGTGTCCCGATCGGCCGGATCTGTCGAGAAGGTGTCGGTGATCAGCCGCATCAGCGACGCGCCGTCGAACAGGCTGTGATGCACCTTGAGAATGAGGGCGAAGCGGTCCGGCGCCAGGCCCTCGACCAGGTGAATCTCCCACTGCGGCCGGGTCGCATCGAGTTGTTCGCGGTGGATGCGGGCGGCCAGCTCGACGAGTTCGCGGCGGTCACCGGGCCGGTTCAGTTGCCAGGTCCGGATGTGGTCGGCCGGATCGACCTCGGCGGCCTCGCGCATGAGGGCCACCAGGCGGGTCAGCGGACCGCCGACCGGCACCAGATTCCACGGCTGCGGCACCGCGATCGGCGCGACGACCTGTGCGCGCCAGCGCCGGACGAAGCGGGCCGCGTCCCCGTCCGGGACGGTGAACTCCAGCAGGAATGCGACATGCATCGGCATATCGGGTGATTCGAGGGACAGCCAGACGCCGTCGGTGGCCGACAGCCGCTTGATCGCCATGCGCGATCCTTTCGTGCTCGGGGGTCAGTGGGCCGACCGGGGTGTGATATCCAGCCGCATTCCGGTCGGGATGACGGCGAAATGGAAACGGTCCCTCGGTGGTTCGCTGTTCGCCGGCAGCGCGATGTCGAAGTTGCGGCACACCATGCCGGTGACGCTCTTGACCTCCAGCATGGCCAGGCCGCGGCCCGGGCAGAAGCGGGGGCCGGAGCCGAACGGGGTGGAGGCGTCGGGCCGGTGATTGCCGGGGCCCTCGTTCAGCCAGCGATCGGGATCGAAAGTGTGTGGCTCGCTGAAGTTCTCCGCCTGCAGGCCGGCGTGCTGGACATTGACGATGACCCAGGTTCCAGCCGGGATGTGCACCCCGGCGATGGTCCGGTCGACGATCGCTTCCATGCCGATGAGGGGCGTGGTGGGCTGCAGCCGCATGGATTCGGCCGCGACCGCCTCCAGGTAGGGCTGCCGGTCCAGCACCGACGGGATCTCGGCGATCTCCTCCCGAATCCGCTGCTGCACTTCGGGTTTCCCGGCCAGGTGATAGAGCAGCCAGGCCATGGCATTGCTGGTGGTGTCCTGGCCCGCGATGAGGATCGTGAGCGCCTCCGCGAACAGCTCGTCATCGGTGAACGAGCCGCGGCCGTCCTGCGCCAGCAGCAACGCCTCGATGAAATTCGTGGGCCGCTCGGGGAGATTCGCGCGGGCACGGGCGATGACGGTGGTGAGATCCTGCCGCAGGGCCGCCAATGCGCGCTCGAGGGCCCGATCGTCGGGTAGCTTCACAAAGCGCCAGTACGGGAACGGCGTGGCGAGCCGGCGATTCAGGATGGGGAAGATCAGCTCCAAATGGCGCTGAATGACGTCGCCGGATTCTTCGATGGTGTTGATGTCGTAGTCGAAGGTCAGTTTCGCGGTGACATCGACCGTGTAGCGGGTCAATTCGGCGCGCACATCCGCCGGGGACCGGCGTTCCCAGCGCCGGCGCAGGCGTTCGGTAATGGTCTCCAGGGTGGGTTGGAAGCCGCGCAGGTGAGTCGCGTTGAAGGCGGGCATGGCCAGCTTGCGCCGCCGCCGCCATGCCTCGCCCTCCAGGGAGAACAGGCCGTTGGAGCCCATGTCGTCCATGACCGACTCGATAGCGGACTGCCGCCGGAAGCCGCCGGGGCGGTCCCGCAGGATCTCCCGATTGAGTTCGGGATCGCTCACCACCACGATGCGCCGACCGGGCATGCCGACCCGGTACAACGCCCCGTATTCGTCGCTCCAGGAATCGAATTGGCGATGCAGCAGGGAGGGTGTCAATTGCGGGAGATTGCCGACCAGTGGCCATCCTCTGGGCCCCGGTAGATCGTCCACTGACACCATTCGAGAAGTCGAGAGGGACACTACAGGAGCTTAACCGCGAATTGGCTCGAATGCGAAAGATGAAGAACTGCTTTGCATTCGGAGACAAGAAATGCGGTGCGATTTGGTCTCGCGAAACTAATTGACCTGAAATCGAGTGAAAGTGACCGCACCTTGCCAAGCAACCGTTCGGTGTCATGGCGACCAGGGATGATGCAGTGCCGATTGGTATTTCGCACACACTCCTTGGTGCTCGAGTCTGTTCTTGGTGACAATCGGCAGATGCTCGCCCTCGTTCCCCCACTGGGTGATGACTCGCCCGTCCTGGCCCGCCTGCTGCCGCGGCTCCCGGAGATTGCCGCCGGTATCTTCGAAGCCGCACTGGGCGCGGTGCCCGGCCTCGAGAATCTGCCCGAGGACCACTTCGCCGATGTCATGCCCAGCTTGCTGGCCGGGACGGTGGCGTTCATCCGGGCCATCGAGGAGCGGCGCGTGATCACCGCCGAAGAGGTCGCGGAGTACGTCGTCCCGGTGGTGGAGCGGCACGCCGAGGACCGAATCCCCGTGCGCCAGCTCATGACCGGCCTGTTCGGCGGCGCCCGCTATGTCTGGGACGAGGTCGCCGCGACCGCGGAGCCGCACGAGTTGCCCGATATCGTGGCGATCGGCCAGCGGGTGCTCGAGGCGCTCATGCACATCACCATCACCATCTCCGAGGTGCACTCCGACGTCGAGCAGTCCATCTACACGGTCGAACGCGAGGCGCGCCGCGCCCTGTGCTCGGCCCTGCTGCGTGGCGCGCCGGTCGAGGAACTGGCGGCCCGCGCCGACATGGCGCTGGCGGACCGCTACGACGTCCTCACCTTCCACCTGCGCCCCGACCCGCTGGTCCTGGTGGCCGACACCATGGTCACCCGCCGCCGGATCCGGCAGTTCCAGCAGGCACTCGACGCGCTGCTCGGGACGACGGTCCTCAATACCTTCGACGGATCGAACGGAATCGCCCTGCTGCCCAGCAGATCTCGTCCGGTCCCCGAGATCGGCACAGGCCCCTTCGAACGCCTGGCGGCGAGCCTCGCCGAACAGTTCGGCGTCGACGTCTTCCTCGCCGAATGTCGGGGCATCGACCGTGCCGACCTGCCCGGTGCGGCGCGGCAGACCACCGATCTGGCCGAACTCGCCCGCCTGCTCGGCCGCCCCACCGGCGCCTATCGCCTCGACGATCTACTGCTCGAATACCAGCTGACCCGCCCCGGCCCCGCCCGGGACCGCCTGGCCGAACGCATCGCCCCGATCCTGTGCCACCCCCACCTCTTCGAAACCCTCGACGCCCACATCCGGCACGGCTCCGCCGACCGCAAGGCCGCCGCCGCGGTGGTTCACGTCCACCCCAACACCTTCAGCTACCGCCTCCGCCGTGTCGCCGAACTGACCGGTCTGGATCCCAGCGACCCCAACGATTCCCGGCTGCTCGCCGCCGCCCTCACCATCCACCACCTCTACCCGGCCCCCGCCGTTCCGGATCCCGGTGACGGAGCGGCCATGTGACGAAATGCGCGCACCAGCTAGCGTTTGAAGCCGACGCCGCCGACGATGCAGTGCCGCACGGCGTTCAGGGGGGCGAGGCGGGGGCCGTCGGGCCACCAGTCGTCGCAGAGCACCAGGCCCGGGTCGATCATCTGCAGGTCACCGAACAGGGCCTGGATCTGGGCGCGGGTGCGGAAGCGACCGGAGCCCATCGGGCTCTGGACGAACTTCTCCTCCATCTTGCGGGCCAGATCGCTGTACTCGGCGGCCTCCGGATCATGGAAATGGGCGATCGCGACATAGGAACCCGAGGGCAGTGCGTCGATGTAGGTACGCATGAGGGCGGCGGCATCGTCGGCCGGATAGTGGTGCAGCGTCCCGATCTGGAACATCGCCAGCGGGCGGGTGAAGTCGAGTTCGTCGCGGACCTCGGGGTGTTTCAACACCTCGAACGGACGGAAGATGTCGGCAGTGACGATGGAGGTGTTCGGACTGCCGACCAGCAGGGCGTGGGCGTGGGCCAGCACCATGGGGTCGTTGTCCACATAGACGACCCTCGAATCCGGCTTGACGCGCTGCACCACCTGATGGGTGTTCTCGGTGGTGGGCAGGCCCGAGCCCAGATCCAGATACTGGTCGATGCCCGCTTCCTTGGCCAGGAAGCGGCACACACGGATCAGGAAATCCCGGTTGGCCCAGGCCAATTCGGCGACGCCGGGGGCCACCGTGCGGACCTGATCCAATACCCGGCGATCGACCTCGAAATTGTCCTTGCCGTTCAGCGCCGCATCGTAGACGCGGGCGATGCTGGCGCGCGTGGCGTCCACTCCGACCGGTATCGCGCTCGGGTAACCAGGTGCCGGCCCGGACATCCGCGCTCCCCTCGATGCATCCAACCCTCGACCTCGATCATCGTAGATCCGAGCTCACCGCCCTGACCCGGGTCTGCTCGAATTGCTTTTTGCCATCGACGATCACGGCAGCCCGGGCGCTGCGGCCCGGGCGGCGGGGAGGGGACGAGGGAGGCCCCGGCGCAGGCTATCAGAGCGTGGCTGCCATCTTCTGCGCGGTGGCCGCGTGCCCGTACTGATTCGGATGGAATTGCGCGCCTTCGCCATTGTCGACCGAGGTGCCGTTGACCCAGCGGTCCGGGATCTCCTCGCAGACATCGTGACCGCTGTAGATCTCGTAGGTGCTGAAGTACTCGGTGCCGGCCTGGGAACGCAGCATGGTGTTCAATCCGCCGACGACGGTGTCACGCGCCCAGTCGACATCGGCGGGCAGCACCGGCTGCCGCCCGGCGCACAGGGCCGCGTTGTCGGGCAGGATGTGCGGGTAACCGACCAGGACGACCCGCGCCTGCGGGGCTCGGGTCTTGATGTCGGACACCAGTTTCGCGACCCTGGCCGAGGCCTGCGACAGCCGGGTCGGCATCGAGGCGTCGTACTTGTTCTTGCACCCCAGCAGCGCCTCGGCACTACCGCTGGCGATTCCCGTTCCGAGATTTTGGAGTACGGCGCTGCCCGTCCCGGATCCCGTGCCCAGGGTTCCCGCCGTCACACAGTCCTTCACGATGTCGGTGAAGCCGATGTCGTTGCCGCCGACACCCAGGGTGACCAGATTGGTGTCGGCGGTGACGGCGGAGAGCTGGGTGCTGGTCACCGAGTCGGTCGTCGCGCCGCCACACGTGACATCGGTGAGGCTGTAACCGCGTGCCGCCGCGAACAGGTGGGCGTAGTTGCGATCGGAGCGTGAGCAGGTCTTGTCGAGGATGTTGGAGATCCCGACTCCCGCCGCGTACGAATCCCCCAGCGCCACATACTTCGTGCCGGCGTCGGCGGTAGCGGGGGCGATACTGACGAGGGTCCCCGCAGCGACGATCGCAACAGTGGACAAGCAGTATTTCAGATTCACGATATAGATCCTCGCGGTCGAGCTCGGGCGAATAGCCACAGACCGTACGAGATGACCCGGCAACCGATAGGTCAAGCGACCGAATCGTTATCACCGGTTCAGTTTTGCGGAGGCGCGGAAGGCTTGCCTTTCGGCGAAGGCCGCCAGGCCGACCGCGCGGTGGGCGTTGGCCAGCGCCCACGATGGCAGCGCTGCCGTAATAATGATGGCCACATCGGTTGGGTCCGATCGATTCCGCTCATTCCCAGGCGAAACGGGGCTGGTCCATATGGTCGACGCGGGTGGGGCGGCGGTGCATGGCGACCTCGCGGAACTGGTGGAGGATCGCGGCAGCGGGGGCGTGCAGGTGGCCGCCCAGCAGGGGTAGCTGGATGGTGGGGCGGTCGGAACCGGGGACCGGGGCGAAGCGAGGGGTGACATCGAGGTCGGACAGTGGAATCCAGTGCACCGCAGCCACTTCGGCGGGGTTGGGGGTGAGAGCCGATGCGTCGCCGACCCACGCGACCACGGGGGTCATCACATAGCCGGAACGGGTCGGGTAATCGTCGAGCAGCCCGAGCACCGCCGATCTGGGCAGAGCGATTCCCAATTCCTCGTGCAGCTCGCGCAATGCCGCCGTTTCCGAGTCCTCCCCCGGATCCAGCCTGCCACCGGGCAAGGCCAATTGCCCGGCGTGAGCCCGCAGCCCCGACGACCGCTCGGTCAGCCAAAATCCTTGTTCCCCACCGTGATCGACTATCGCGATCACGACCGCGGCGGGCTTGCGGCCGTCAGGATCGACGGCTCGACGAGGAAACGCACCCAACGCCTCGGTCATTTCCTGCCGTAACCGGTCCGCGGGCACATCGCTCCAGCGGTACCCGCTGCTGTCCTCGTCGACCGGCATCTGCCGAACCTAGATCGCCCCGCCGCCCATCGTCAACGCCCGTTCCCGGACTCGCGATCAGGTCTACGAGGCGATCGGCGATTCAGGAGCTCCGCGCGAACCGGGCTCAGCCGACCCTGACGATTTCGTGGACGGTCGCGAGCACCGGCCGACATCGCGATCGCCGACCCGGATTCCTGGCGGCGGGTCGCACCTCGGCCTCGTCGCCGACGGGCGAGAACCGAGAAGATCTTCGGACATGGAAACCTCTCGAATGCGATACATAGCTTGCACGACAAGCGATTTCGGTCTCGCTATACCGCATACACCCATGTATGGGATCCGATCCGGCCGCCGCATGTTCGGGATGATCCGACTGCCCGCATCGATGCGATCCGCGAGCGGCCCGGCGTACGGTCGAGCCTACCCGTCCGCCTCGCCGCCGGGCGCTATTGCCGGAAGTTCCGGGCGGGACGAATCTCCCACTGCGGAAGGGATATCCGCGTACCGACGCTGTCATCACACCGCGCCCCGGGGGTAGCTGCGCGTCCCGCTCGCGCCGCTCCGATACGGGCGGCGACGGGTCCGTTCCGCGAGTGCGGTGCGAAGCCCGCGGCGGCCCGGGGACGAATCGACACCGTGCTCGGGGAGCGAGCCGAATCTTCTTTCCGAGCAGGTCTCGGGAGCGTCATCGGAGGTGGCGGTCAGGAAGGCGTCCGGAAGGGCGAGCTTGTTGATCGTGCGCAGAGCAAGCAGGTACTGCCGCGGCAGTGGCCCGGTGGTGTAGGGCAGGTCGTATTTGTCGCAGAGGGCGCGGACCCGCTGAGCGATCTCGGGATAGCGGTTGCTGGGCAGGTCGGGAAACAGGTGATGTTCGATCTGGTGGGACAGGTGCCCGCTCAGAAAGGCCAGCACCGGTCCGGCATCGAAGTTCGCGGTGCCCAGCATCTGCCGCAGATACCATTCCGGCTTGGTCTCGTGCTCGATCGCGGCGGACGTGAACTTCTCTGCGCCATCGGGGAAATGACCGCAGAAAATCACGACATAGGCCCACAGATTGCGCAACGTGTTGGCGGCCGTGTTCGCGGCGAGGGTGCGACGCCAGCGCCGTCCGCTCAGCGCCGGGAAGAGCAGATAGTCCTTCCCCGTCTGCCGGCCGATCTTGCGGATCAACTCCCTGGTGTGCGTAGCCTTCTCGGCTCCGGTCGCCGCGCGATCACGTTCGGAGTACAGGCCATGCAGGGCGATCCCCCACTCGAAAGTTACTGCTAGAAAAAGGTTTTGCAGGGGCTGCACCAGCAGTCGCGCCCGCCACGGCTGGTCGCGAGTCACCCGCATCACGCCGAAGCCGATATCGTCGTCGACGCCGAGCACATTCGTGAACACGTGATGGCGGTAGTTGTGCGAGTACCGCCACTGCGACGACACACCGGCCATGTCCCACTCCCATGTGCTGGAATGGATTTCCGGATCGTTCATCCAGTCCCATTGGCCGTGGCACACATTGTGGCCGATCTCCATGTTCTCGATACTCTTCGCGCCCGCCAGTGCCACGACACCCAGCGCCACGCCGAGATTCGTTCTGCTACAGGAGATGACGAGACGTGATCCCAGGTCGAGGATGCGTTGAAACGCGATTGTCCGACGGATGTAGGCCGCGTCTCGGGCGCCGAGCCGCTCCTCGATGTCGCGGCGGATCGCGTCGAGCTCCCGGCTGAGCGCCTCGACATCCGCCGCGGTCAAGTGCGCGTAGACCGCGACCTGCGTAATCGCCATTCGCCATGCCCCCTGTTCGCCGGGGCAGCTGCCTCGGACAAGCCATCAACCTTGCGACGATGCCGGTCTTCTTCCAGCTTAGATTGCTACTACAGACTATGTCTACGACGTAGAATGACAGCGTAGGTATTCCACTCCGATGCAGAGGCGCTGAAGCGATGAATCGAACCAGAGCCGGCCCGACCGGCGCCCACGCCCACCCGGCGAATCGGACGAACACCCGGAACGACCCCCTGACCCGAGACGCGATGCTGACCGCCGCGCTCGAGATCATCGACCGCGACAGCGTCGAGCGGCTCTCGATGCGACGTCTCGGGCAGGCGCTCGGCCGGGACCCGATGGTCCTCTACCGACATGCCGCGAACAAGGCCGCACTTCTCGACGGGGTCGCCGAGCTCGTGCTCGCACAGTTGACCGTCGACCCCACCGACTCCGACTGGCGCCACCAATTACGCAGTGTCGCACGCGATTTCCGCAAGCTTGCCGTCGCTCACCCGAACACCGTGTCGCTGCTGGTCACCCTTCCCCTGGCCACGCCACTGGCACTACGGCCCCTGGGCACCCTGCGGCCGCTGGAACACATCCTCGAATTGCTCACCCGAGCCGACTTCAGCAGCGCCGACGCGCTGCACATTTATCGGGCGCTGTTCGGATTCCTGAACGGGCACATCCTCAACGAACTCCAGGAACTCGTCGAACACCCCGAGGAGACCGACGATCTGCTGCGCCTGGGTCTGTATCACCTCCCGATCGGCGAATTCCCCCTGCTGCGCGGTCTCGCCTCGGACCTGGCCGGTTACGACGGCGCGACCGAGCTCGAACGCGGCCTCGACATCCTGCTCACCGGCCTCACCACCACCATGTCCGCGGCCGCGACCCGGCCGGGAAGGAAGCGTGGAGGATGACACCGCAACACAACGCAGATCGACCGGCAGGGCCGGCCCACCAGCTGCGGCTCGCGCTCGACACCGGCGGCACCGGGGCCGTCGACGGATTCTGGTGGCCGCACAGTCGCGACCTCGCCACCGAGCTTCCGGACCTGCTCACAGCGCTCACCCGTCGGCTCGGTCCGATCCATCGAGTGATCCACCACCTCTGCGAATGGGCCGCCGCACCGAGCACACTCGACTTCGACGGGCGGCAGGTGCGGCTCGATGGCTACCGGCGCATGCCCGCCCGCATCCTCGAGGTTCACGGTGCCGACATCGGCACCCGGCTCATCCTTCGTGTCATCACCCCGGTCGAGGACATCGACATGGTCGCCGTACAACAGCGTTGGGAATCCGAGGGCGGGGCGCAGGCGGATGTCAACGCCTGGGATCGGGCAGCGTCGCAGTGAGACCGGTCAGCAGGATATCGAGGCCGCGTTCGAGCTCGGCGGCGCCGTCGTAGGCGGCCAGGACCGGCGCGAGTCCCCGCACCAGCGGGAACTCCGCGAGCGGAAGGCGATACAGTCCCAGGCGCAGCACCTCGTCGGTCTCCTCGGGTCGCTCCACGATCTCCTGCAGCTCGTTGAGCACATGCCCGTAGAGAAATCCGAACAGGGCGCGGTAGACATGCAGCGCGTCGGCGCCGGAAAACCCTGCGCGGGTGAGCAGTTCGAGGATGTCCTCCAGGGGACGAACCACCGACGCCGGGCGCAGGCCCAGCGGGGTGGCCAGTGGCCGGGTCACCAGCAGCGGAACCACCCGCGGATGAGCTAATGCCAGCTGACGGAAATCCCGTGCGACGACCCGTAATTGGCCGATCCAATCGGTGTCCTCGGTATCGACCGACAGCTGTGCGAACACGATCTCGGCGACGCCGTCGAGCACCGCGGCCTTGCTCGCCACGTGCCGGTATATGACCATCGGATCACGCCCCACAGCTTCGGCCAGGCGTCGCATCGACAACCCGTCGACGCCGTCACGATCGATCAGCTCGAGCGCTGCGGTCAACACCACAGCCCGGGTGACCGTGCCGCCACCGCGGGCGACGATGCTCGGATCCGACTGCCGGTTCGCGGATCGGGTGGGCTTGCGACCGGCAGGGCGTTCGGCCATGCGGGAGATCCTCCATTCCCATCGGAGTATCCGATCGCCCGATCGTAGACAGACACCGTTGACATTGCGACGCAAACCGCGCCTCCGAGCGGCGGGCGCGCGCTTCGGTCCAGGTCGGCGGTATCTCCGCGGATTACCGGCGCGAGGGTGCTCTACACCGCGCCGCCTGCCGCATCTGCTCGTCGGCGCGATGGACCGGGGTGTCGAACGGGATGACGAGGAGGGTCAGTTGGCTGCCGTCCGTTCCGATCAGTCGCATGACGGTGGGCGGCTGGTCGATACCGGGGCCGCGCAGCTCGACGCCGTCGTCGTGATCGATGCGGCGTTGGGCCAGACTCCGTGCATTCCAGTCGAATCCGATGCGGGCTATCGACCCCATGCGCGGAGTGACGGCGCTGATCAGATCGTGCAGTTCGGCAGTGAGGTTGGCGGTCCAGGGCCACCATGCGCCGTCGACGTCGCCGCTGGCGGCGCCGCGCTCCCGCAACATCAGCCGGGGCGTGCGGGTCGGCGCTGGGAAAGGCTGGACGCGATCGGAGACGGGACCGATGAACGGGCGTCTCGCACCTACAAAGGGGATCATGAGTTAGGGCCTGCTTCCGGAGGGTGGCCGTCGAGGCGTTCACGGGACGGGGCGTACGGTGCCGCGGACGCCAGCGATTCGCCCTCGGCGACAATGCGGATTCCTCTGCGTTGCCAGGTGATTCGCGCGCAGCCGCGTGGGCGTCGATCACTCGATGTCGTGCACGCCCGGCCGGGGACGCCGGGCGACGGCCGCCCTCAGCGTGGTGTGCGCGATATCCGGATCGGCGGTCGATGCGATCACTTGCAGGACGAGCATGTCGTCAGCGCCGCTGAGGACGTACATGGTGTTGCCCAGCTCGAAGGAAAAGGCGTCGAGTTGGATCTGCACGCCGTCGATGGCGATGCGTCCGGGCGCGGGCAGCCAGCTCCGCTGGTCGTAGACAATGCGGTGTACCGGGCCCAGCCGGACCGCGAGTACCGCCAGCAGATCGGGCAGTTCGGTGACGAGGTCCGTGGATCGGGGCCACCACGCACCGTCGAGGTATTCCGCGGGCCGGTCCTTCGGCCTCAGTTCGAGGCGGGGCGTGTACCCGGGCCCGGCGCGATGGTGGGCGAGATGACGGTGGATGCGCAGCTGTTTCATGGCAGAACTCCTGATTCAGCGCCCGGGAGCCGGCCCCCGGCCACGCCGTATTCGTACCTCCAGTAGACGCCGGTCATGCGATGGTGTCAACGATGTAGGTCTACAAATCAGACCGACGGTGTTCGGCGTAGGCTGATCACATCGGCGGTGTATCGCATCCGGTCGTATCCAGACCGTTTCGGCAGCTGATTCTCGGAGAACCGGCCCGTTCGAGGCCGAGACAGGACGACGTCACACCATGACGACGCAAATGACCCGCACACCACAGCCGACCCGCGCCGATATCGACGGCCGACCAGGGCTGGGTGAACCCACTCCACGCGTGTTGCTGAAACCCGCAGCCCCGAAGACCGGGTACGTCGACGGAGCCTGGTGGCCCTACACCGGCGATCTCGTCACCGAGCTCCCCGGCCTGATCACCATCCTCGCGGCGCGCCTCGGCTCGGTCCTGCGAGTGGAGTACTACCTGATCGACTGGGACACACCCACCGGCCCGCTCACCGTCGCCGGGCAGCCGGTACGGCTGGACTGGCACGGCTACACCCCGGCGCACACGGTCGAACTGACCGGCACGCCGCGCCACCGCAGGCTCGTCCTGCTGGTGGTGCCGCCCGAGACCGCTCCGAGCGACGCGTGCTCGGCGATGGACTCCGCGGCCGCGGCGAACAGCAACCCGACCGTGGACGGACTACTCCGACTCGGCATTCGCCGCCGCCGGGAACGCGCCGGAAGGAAGGCCGCGGCCCTCCACTGGGCCGATCACACCACATCACCGAACTGATGCCCACGAGCAAACTGCGGGTCACTGGCGGAATCGCGCTCGAGCCGGGACGCTGCAGCGGCCGACGGCGATGCGAAGGGCCGCCACTTCGCCGTGTCCGGCCGGTGCAGGTACGAGTTGGCCGGTAGGCTCGAGCGGTCCACTCGTCCGATGTGAAGGGGCCGGCCAATGGCAACAGGCACTGTGAAATTCTTCAACGCCGACAAGGGATTCGGGTTCATTACGCAGGATGCGGGTGGACCGGACGTATTCGTCCACTTCAGCGCGATCCAGTCCACTGGGTACAAGTCGCTGCAGGAGAACGACCGGGTCGAGTACGACGTGGTGCAGGGGGCGAAAGGACCACAGGCAGAAAACGTCGTGGTCGTGACGGGGTAGTAGTTCCCGGCCGCGGGCGTGGCCGGCAACGCCATGTTCGCGGCATTCCAGAGGTTCGGGTTGCCGATCACCCACGACCGAACCGACGAGCACACTGGAGAGAAGATCTGCCGGGGCTCCGCCACTGCGGAACGCAGCCCTTCATCGGTTGTGCCCGCACATGAATCAAGCCCCCGACCTGTGCGATCGAAGGTTTGCTGAGTATTTGGACGACGCGGAGGAACTCAACTCGGCCCCCAGCTATAGATCCAGGAACTTCCCCACGTCGCAGGAACACCATAACGGTGCGCGCACCCGGCCGCCATCAACTATGTCCAGCCCCACACCCGGGTCGGCGGGGCGCAGCCGCTGGGGTCCGCGCCGAGGGCCACTATCGGCTTGGTGGATCCCTCGTGCTGCAGTTGGGTATGACGGGGTGCTACTTCGGGGGTTTGAGGGTCGCCCAAGTGATCGCGGCCCCGATCATCGAGATGATCCCCAGGCCGCCGAAGACCTCGGCGGCGGCGGTGTACGCCAGCGAGAAGGTCGCGACCCCGAGAATCAAAAGCAGAAATCCAACCACCGCCAGTGATTGGACGGCAGACAGCTGGTTTCGCGTCATTTCGATCCTGCCGAAGTCTGGGTCATATCGATCCTGTCGAAGTCATTGAGCGCCAAGCCGTCTGTGATCCTCGCACGGGCCGGCAGGCGACGTCGCCGGATTCGCCGCGGCTGAATGGATGGAAACCAACGACGGTGGTTCAATCGTTTGCCGCGGCAGGCGGGCGGGAATCGAGGGCGGCGCCAGTATCGTTCGGGGATGCGCGATTTCGGGGCTGGGTTCACATATTTTGTGCGGGGGCAGCGGTGGGTGGCTCGGCGGCCGCGGGAGTTCGGGTTCGGGATCGTGCCGGCGCTGGTGACGTTGGTGTTGTACGTGGGGGCGTTGATCGCGGTGATGGCGTGGGGTGGAGATCTGACCGAGACAGTGACGCCGTTTGCGGATCACTGGCCGAGTCCGTGGGCGGGGTTGTTTCGCGGGGCGTTGAGCATCGCGCTGGTCGCGCTTGCGGTGTTGGCTGCCGTACTGACGTTCACCGCCGTGACTTTGGTGATCGGGGCGCCCTTCTATGACGTGGTCTCGCAGCGGGTTGATCGGTCGGTCTCGCCGGATGGGATTGCGCCGGAGTCTGGGCTTTCCTGGTGGCTGGAGTTGTGGGTGTCGGTTCGTGACAGTGTTCGGATTCTGGTGCGGGCCATGGTGTGGGCTGTGCTGTTGTTCGTGCTGGGGTTCGTCCCCGTCGTCGGTCAGACTGTGATTCCGGTTGTCGCGGTGTTCGTCACCGGGTTCTTCCTCACGCAGGAGCTCACCTCGGTTGCACTCCAGCGACGCACGGTTCACCTGCGCGAGCAGCTGGCTCTGCTCCGCGCCCGCAAAGGCTTGGCATGGGGCTTCGGCGTTCCCCTCGGGCTGGCCTTTCTGGTGCCGCTGGTCGCGGTATTCCTCATGCCGGGTGCCGTCGCGGGCGCCACTCTCCTGACCCGCGAACTACTCCATGAACCGAACCGCCTCGCCGAAAACCACACTGACGTCTGAGCGAACCGACTCGCAGCGGCCGCGCAGGTGTTCGACCTGACTCGGAAGCCGGCTGCGCGCAACGCCGGAGTCGGGATGGCGTTATCGGGCGAGGGCGAAGGTCAGGGATGCTGCGGCGAAGGCGAAGTACATTGCAGGGAAAGCGATGTTGTGGAGCACCCGGGCGCGGATGTGGACGACGATTGCGGCGATGAAGTAGAGGACCAGGCCGAGGGCGGCGGCGATGCCGAGGGGGCGGGCGCCGAGGAGGCCGAGTAGGAGGCCGAGGGCGCCGGCCGCTTTCGCAGTGCCGGCAAGGGGGATCCAGGACGCGGGGAAGTTCACCTCGGCCGAATTGGCCAGGACGAACTTTGCCCGGGCGAAGTCGGCGACGGCCATTCCACCGTTGATTGCGATCGTGACGAGGGTGATTACCAGATAGGCGATGGACACCCAACGATGCTGGCCGACTGCGACTTTCCGCGTCCAATACCTGCATCTATAACCTGATGGCATGGATGTGGACACGCGGTTGCTGAGGTATTTCGCGGCGGTGGCCCGGGAAGGGAATCTGACCCGCGCGGCAGAGGGGTTGTTCGTGTCGCAGCCGGCGCTGACCAAGCAGATCAAGCAGTTGGAGAACCAGCTCGGGGTGCGGCTGTTCACGCGGTCGAAATCCGGTATGGCACTGACGGAATCGGGGCGGGCGCTCGCACAGTGGGCGCCGGAGGTACTGACCAGCTGGGATCGGGCGCTGACCGAGACGATGAGCGCCGCGAGCGCGGCGGCGCGCGTGCTGCGGGTCGGGTTCATCGCGGGCGGAGCCAATGAGGCCACCCAGCTCATCATCGCGGATTTCGTCCGCCGCCGTCCGGAATGGCGTATCGAGATGCGCCAGGCGGCCTGGTCGAACCCGACTGCGGGGCTGGCCGCCGGAGAGGTCGATGTCGCGTTGCTGCGGTTGCCATTTCCCGGTCAGGAGCGGTTCCGGGTGGAGTTGCTGCTGACCGAACCGCGTTGGGTCGCGCTACGCGCCTCGCACCCGCTCGCCACCCGCGAAGTGATCCCGTTCCGTGAACTATGGGACGAGCCGTTCGTGGCGGCCCCGCCGGAAACAGGTGCGTGGCGCGACTATTGGCTGGCGGCCGACGAGCGCGACGGACATCCGGTGCGGATCGGCGCGGTCACCGAACACCCCGACGATTGGCTGATCTGCATCGCCAACGGTGACGGGATCGCCCTCGCGCCCGAATCCGCGGCACGCTTCTACACGCGTCCCGGCATCGTCTACCGCCCGGTCAGCGGGGTGAGCCCGAGCCGGGCCGGCGTGGCCTGGCGGCCCGGCGCGGACACCGATCCGGTCGTACAGGACTTCGTCCGCAGCTGCCTCGATCACCGGCAGACGCCGCCCGCGAGCACCGCGTGAAAACCGGCTCAGGCCCGGCGGA
This sequence comes from Nocardia sp. NPDC059154, assembly GCF_042755705.1. Lineage (NCBI taxonomy): Bacteria > Bacillati > Actinomycetota > Actinomycetes > Mycobacteriales > Nocardiaceae > Nocardia > Nocardia sp. NPDC059154. Next base: position 9,353 of record NZ_JBHZCS010000053.1, on the reverse strand, counting down.
TTGCCGGGCCCGAACCGTATTCCCTTGGAGCCGAGTCGGATCGGACCCGGTCGGCTCGTTCGGGCGCTGATGTGCGCCAACGCACATCGACCCGGACCGGTCAGTTGGCGGAGGCGGGGAAGGCCTGAGCTTCGGCGAAGGCGGCCATATCGACCTGACGGCCGGCATTGGACAGCGCGGTGATGGTGCAGACGCCGAGCTCGCCACTGCGGTCGTAGAGAGTCGCCGTGGAGACGGCAATGCCGTTCGAGGAGACGTGGTCTCGGGCTTGAAGACCCAGTTCCACCCCCTCGGGAAGGCGGGACAGCGTCATGGTGACATCGGTGTTGATGTAGCCGATGCCCTCGGTGCCCCAGTTGCAGACGAGGTTGGTGGAGTCGCTCACGAAGGCCGCGCGCTCGAACGGGGTGATGGGCACGCCCTCGATGAGGGACGGGACGTTGTTCCAGGCCGCCTTCCGGTGCGGATTGACGCCGGAGGCGAAATCGTGGGTCCAGTCGAAGGATCCGGACTTGAACAGCGGCGGGCTGCCCTCGGGGCCGTCGAGCCGGGCCGCGGGGGCGGGGAGGTCCTGGGCGGGCTGCCAGATCCGGCCCGGCGGCTCGGCGGTGGCGACCAGGAATTGCACGGTGGCGCGGGCACGCACGCGATCGTGCTGGATGATGGCGGCATCGGCCACCCGGATTCGATTGCCGTCGCGGACGATCGAGCTGCGCAGTTCGATGGGCTCGTTCAGGACCGGACTGAACAGGTCGACGGTGAAGCGGGCGGGCACGAAATCGGGTCCGGGGCGGTGCGTTTCGAGTTCGTGGGCCAGCAGGCCGCAGACGGCGGTGCCCGCGAGTTGTCCCGACGACCAGGCGCTGACCGCCATACGAGTCGCCGTGAAGCGACCGTTCTCGTGGGTGAAGAACGCGGCCATGGTGCCTCCCCTACCGGTTGATGAGCTCCCGAATTAGAACACGTTGCAGAAACGGGAGGGAAGACCCACGTCCCAATCAGCGGATGATCAGTTCACCCACGGCGGATTGACGACGGTGCCGTCGAGCAGCTCGCCGGTGAAACCGACGGGCGCGTTGACGAGCACTTCGGCGGTCCGGTCATCCGGATTGTCCAGGCGGATGGTGGATCCGGCCGGAGCCACCGCCGCGTCACCGGGTGCCAGCCGCGCGGCCTCGCCGTCGATGGTCAGCGTGATCGAGCCCGCGAGCAGGACGAACGCCTCCTCACGGAGCACGCGGTGCGGGACACCCTGGGTGCCGGGCGCGACCTCCAGCCGCCACAGGCACAGTTCGCTGCTGCCGGTGCTGGGGCGGACCAGCGGGGTGAAGCGGGAGCCGTGCATCTCGTGGGACTGGGCGTCGGCGGCGTGGATTACAGGCATTGCCATCTCCCTTGGTCAAGCGGCTTGACTATATAGTCAAGTTTGTTGACTTCTTTGTCAAGTGCCAAGATTCCAGACATGCCCGGATACGCACAGGACCTGCCGCTGCTACTGCTCGCGGCCGCCGCGGAGGTCACCGACGCCATCAACGCCGGGTGCGTCGCGGCCGGATTCACCGACATCCGGCCCACCCACGGCTTCGCCTTCGTGCGCATGGCGCCGAACGGCGCGACGGTCGGCGAGATCGCCGACCATCTCGGGGTGACCAAGCAGGCCGCCAGCCAGCTGGTCGAGGAACTCGTCAAAAAGGGCTACGCGCAACGCAATCCGCATCCGCACGACGCGCGCGCCAAGCTCGTCACACTCACCGAACGCGGGTGGGCGTGCACCCGCGCCGCCGACGCCGCCGCGGCCCGCTTCACCGAGCGGTGGGCCGCCACGCTGGGACCGGCGGCCACGGTCGAACTGCGCAATGCCCTCACGCGAGTCGTCACGCCCGGCCGGGTGCGCCCGTCGGCCTGGTGACGAATTCCACTACCGCTCAGCCGAGTTCGAGGGAGGTCGCACCGTAGACCCGCTCCCGGTGATACGCCCGGACGGGCCCGGTGTACATCCGCGCGGTCTCGAAGCTCGGGGTCAACCCGGCCGCCTCCATCAACCGCACCGCGGGCTCGTTGACGAGCGGGACATCCACCGCCAGCGGCATACCCGCCGCGTGGGCGGCGAGCGCGGCCAGCAGCTGATGCGCGTCGCCGGGGGTGTCGGCGAACAGTGGGCCCACCCGTAGCGAATCCCGGGCCGGACGCAGGGTGGCGTAGCCGGTGACCGTGCCGTCGACAATGCGGGCGAAGGTCCGATGCCCCGGCTCGGCGAGCCAGGCGCTGAGGAACACCGGCCGATCCGCGGGATAGCACGCCGAGTCGTACGGTTGCAGCGCCGCGAAATCCGCCGGCGCGAGCGCGGTGACCGTGTCATCCGGCAGCGGCAGGCGCGGCACGCCCACGAATCGCGCACTGCTGTAGGCGAGTTCGAACCCGCTGCGCCGATAGTTGTCCTGCTGCGCGGGAACTCCGTCGAGCCCGACGACCCGCTCCCCCGCGTGCTTCAGCCCGGCTTCCCAGGTGGCCAGGCCGAACCCGCGCCCGCGCAGGTCCGGGCGCACCAGATAGAAACCCAAGAACGCGTAGTCGTCGCCATAGTTGACCACCGAGACCGCGGTGGCGGGCTCCCCGTTCACCCGCCCGAGCAGGAACCCGTCGGGATCCTGCGCGAAGAACGCGGTGACATCACGCAGCCCCGGGTTCCACCCCTCGGCGGCAGCCCACTCCACCACGGTGGCCCATTCCGCCGGGGTGGCGCGGGCAATGACCAGACCATCGATACGCACGGCATCCGGCATGCGACCACGGTAACCGCAAAAGCTCTGTGACTCCCGGAGATTCGAGGACACGGCGGGCTTGCCCTCGATCCCGGCGGAGCGCCCGGCGAGCCGGCCCCGGCGCTCCGGTAGGGTCGAGGAGACATGGCCCGCGACCTGCGGGGTTGCGCGGAGTTCGAGGAAGATATGGCCGACTACGCACACTCCGATCACGCCAGCCGCAGCCGGGAGGAGAAGGCCCGGCGGCTGGCGGCCTATCTCTGGGCGCGCGGCATCAGCGGACCCGAACTGCTGGAACTGCCCGCCGCACAACGGCGCAAGCTCGCGCGGGCGGCCGACACCAATCCGCCCAGCACCGATGAGACCTGGCAGGTGGTGGCCGGGCTGCTCGGCGAGAAGGACGCCTGGGCCGAGCGCAATCCGGGGCATCCGCAGGCTCGCCGGGAGCGGTTGGACGAGAAGATCCTCTGGGTGAAACCGCCGGTCAAACCCTGGGAGTAGGAACACCCGGAAACCCTTGACAGCAAGAAATGAACCGGGGTTCACTGCTTGAGTGTCCCCCGACTACGAGAACCACTCCGGCACCCGCCCGGCTGCCTGGCGCGACGATCTGACCGGCGGTGACGACTCGCTGTTCGCGGGCCGCCCGGAACCGGTGAACGAATACACCGGCCGCACGCTGACCTACGAGGTGACCGGCCGCATCGCCCGCATCACCTTCAACCGGCCCGAACGCGGCAATGCCATCACCGCCGACACCCCGATCGAGCTGGCCGCCGCCGTCGAGCGGGCCGATCTGGATCCGCGCGTGCACGTCATCGTGGTGAGCGGGCGCGGCAAGGGCTTCTGTGGCGGCTACGACCTGTCGATCTTCGCCGAGTACAATCACGAGGCCGGCACCGTTGCCCCGGCCGAGGGCGCCCAGCCGACCGAGGGCACCGTGCTCGACCCGGTCGTGCAGGCGCGCAATCACAATCCCTGGGGCACTTGGGATCCCATGGTCGACTACGCCATGATGTCGCGTTTCAACCGCGGCTTCGCCAGCCTGCTGCACGCCAACAAGCCGACCGTCGCCAAGGTGCACGGCTTCGCCATCGCCGGCGGCACCGATATCGCACTGTTCGCCGACCAGATCATCTGCGCCGAGGACGCCCGCTTCGGCTACCCGCCCACCCGGACCTGGGGTATTCCGGCCGCGGGCATGTGGGCGCACCGGGTCGGCGACCAGCGCGCCAAGCGACTGCTGTTCACCGGCGACAGCCTCAGCGGCAAGCAGGCGCTGGAGTGGGGCCTGGCCATCGAGGCACCGCCGTCCGCCGAGCTGGACGAACGCACCGAGGAACTGCTGGAACGCATTTCGCGGGTGCCGATCAATCAGCTGGTGATGGCGAAGCTGGCGCTCAACAGTGCGCTGCTCAATCAGGGCGTGGCGAACTCCGGCATGGTCAGCACCGTGTTCGATGGCATCTCGCGGCACACCCGCGAGGGTTACGCCTTCCAATTGCGTTCGGCCACCGCCGGTTTCCGCGAGGCCGTCCGTGAGCGCGACGAACCGTTCGGCGACTGGAAGCGCGCCCAGTTCGAGCGGCCCGAGGACTAGGCGATGCCCTCCACGTCGGTGCGCTCGACCTCGGCGACGACCCGTTCGGCCAGCGAGCGCAGCGCGGCCGCCTCCTCGGCGGTCATCTCGTCGATGAACAGCCGCCGCACCAGCTCCACGTGATTGGGGGCGGCGGCCTCGAGCGCCCGGCGTCCGGCATCGGTCAGCCGCACCTCCCGGCCGCGGGCGTCGTCGACGGCCTGGCAGCGATCGACCAGGCCGCGGGTCGCCATCCGCGACAGATGCTTGGACAGGCGGCTCTTGTCCCAGCAGATCTCCACGCCGAGTTCTTTGGCGCGCAGCTGGCCACCGGCCGCGGACAGCGCGACCAGCACCTCGTAGTCGGAGGTCGACAGTCCGTCCTGGGCCAGCCCGGCGGCGAGGGCGGCGTCCAGGCGTTGCCGCATGCGAATGTAGGCCTGCCAGGTCGTCTGTTCCGCATCGGTCAGCCAGCGTGTCATGGCATCCATAGTATCGGCGAATAGTTGACACGGACACCAAGAAGATACTCAGGAACTTCACGGCGAATCCGCGCGGCCATCGAGCATCGTTCTGCCGTACAGTACTGACCGTCCAATTTGCGTAGTTCTGGCGGAAATCGTCAATGCGCGAGCGCATTTCCGACCGGGGCGAATGAGACACCCACCGGCAGAAGAGGTTCCGGCATTCGGGGCAAATCCCCTAATTCACCTGGATGAATAGCCCATCCGGTTGACAATGCAACGTTGCGCCAGAAAACTCGACGCCGAGCCCGGACCGGTCACCGCGCCGCAAGCGCTTGCGGCGGCGGTGGCACATCCGCGCCGAACCGGGCCAGTTGCCACCCCTATTGCGCCGACATTGAGGAATACATGAACGTTCGCCGGCTTCTCGTCACCGCCAGCGTCGCAGGACTGACGACCATCGCAGCCCAGACCGTCGCCCTCGCCGACGTCCCCACCGGTTCCTCCGGCACCGGTTCCTCCGCCATCGACACCGGCTCCGCCGCCACCGGCTCGGCGGGCCTGTCCCAGACCGGTTCGGCCGGCGGACCCGTCTACGAGAACTGCGACCAGGCCCGCGCGGCCGGCGTGGCGCCGCTGTTCCGCGGCCAGCCCGGCTACAGCCCGCACCTGGACCCGGACGGCACCGGAATGGCTTGCCCCACCGTCTGACAACTCTCGGGCTCTCAGGGACACGCCCCTGAAACCCCAAAAGCCAATGCGGCCCGGTCCTTTCGGACCGGGCCGCATGGCATTGGGGACCCAGCGATACGAATATGGCCCGGTCCTGTTGGACCGGGCCATATTCGGGTTCGGGATTCAGGGGTGACCCCTGAGTGTCCGAGAGCCGGCGCTGCTCAGCGGCGGAAGATCTTGACCACGACGAGGGTCGCGACCAGGGCGCCGGCGCCGATGAGGCTGTATTTGATCTTGGGCTCGTTCAGCTTCGCCAGGACCGACCGCTTGGCATTGTCGGCCAGCCGCTGGGGATCGGCGCGGACCGCGAGTTCATCGAGGGTGCTCGCGAGCCGGTTGCGTGCTGCCTCGATCTCCCGCTCGATCGCCTCGGTATCTCTCGCCACGTCACACTCCTGTCTGGAAACCGCGCTGGAAGGCGGCATTGTCGTCTCGGGGCCGTTCGCGCGACACAGGCGCATGCGAGCCGACCTGTTCAGGAGTGTATCGCCAACACCGGCTCGAGCCCGTCGACTAGCGTGGCGGCATGACCGAGAATCACCGACTCAGTCCCGGCGACACCGCGCCCGCCTTCACCCTGCCCGACGCCGACGGCAAGGACGTCTCGCTGTCGGACTACCGCGGGCGCAAGGTGATCGTCTACTTCTACCCGGCCGCCAGCACGCCCGGCTGCACCAAGCAGGCCTGCGATTTCCGCGACAACCTGGCCGATCTCGAAGGCGCCGGCCTCGAGGTCGTCGGCATCTCCCCCGACAAGCCGGCCAAGCTCGCCAAGTTCCGCGACACCGAGCAGCTCACCTTCCCGCTGCTGTCCGACCCGGACAAGGAGGTGCTGTCCGCCTACGGCGCGTTCGGCGAGAAGATGATGTACGGCAAGAAGGTCACCGGCGTTATCCGGTCCACCTTCCTGGTCGACGAGAACGGGAAGATCGAGGTCGCGCAGTACAACGTGAAGGCCACCGGGCACGTCGCCAAGCTGCGCCGCGACCTGTCGGTCTGACCGCGAAAACCCGGAATCCCGGCCCTGATTCGGGCCGGGATTTCTCGGGAAAGGGAAGCCGCTACACCTTCGGCAACGCCTGTGCGGCCCACTGGAGCATCATGCGCCAGTGGTTGTCCCACCAGGAAGAGAACTCGGTCGTGTCCAACGGCGGGGGCGCGAGTTCGCCCGGGAACAGCCCGGATTCGGTGGGTGCGCCGACCGCGTGGGTCGGGGCCGGGATGATCGACCCCGAATTCGAGGCGACCTCCGGCTCCGGGCGGGCCTTGATCAGCGGCCTGGGTTTTCCGCCGGTCCGCGGGTCGTCGCCGCGCGGACCCCAGTTGAGCGTGGCCGGATCGATGGTCACCATATCGCTGGGCTGCAGTTCGGGTGTGGGCTGACCGTACGCGGGCTGACCGTAGTTGTTCGGCGTAACCCCATCCGTCGGATCGACCGGGCCGACCGGCAGCCCGTCGACGAAGGGACCGCCGGATCCGATGTCGGTTCCGGCGGGCGCCGGTGCCTCGCCGGCCGGATGCTCGGCACCGTTGCGCGGGTCGGCGGAGACCCGGGAATCGATGAGCATCGGGGCCGGAACCTTCTTGGAATCACTGCCCGAGGTATAGATCCCGCCCGCCACCAGACCGCCCGCCAGCACGCTGGCCGCCGCGAACAGGGCCGCGGTACCGCGGGCGCGGCGGATGCGGTCGGCGGCCTCGCCCGCGAACTCGGCCTCGGGCAGGGCGGCCAGGGCCGCGCCGATGGCCGGTGCGGCCGCCGCCACCGAGCACGGGATGACCGGTGCGCCGAAGCCCGACTCCAGGGCGGCCACCACCGCGGGTTCGGTTGCGGCCGAACCGATCAGCACCACCGCGTCCGGCTTCACACCCGCCGCGTCGAACTGGTCCCAGGCGGCGGTGACGGCTGTGCGCATGGCCTCCTCGGTGGCCGCGCCGCCGGTGAGCGTCACCGCGGCGAGCACCCGGCTGCGCTCGGGCGAGATGAGCGAGAAGGCCTGGAAGCCGGGCACCACCTCGCAGATGGCGAGATCCTCGAATTCATCCACCCAGGTCATGGCGCGCGCCATCGCGAGATGCGCGGCCTTGGCCGACACCAGGGAGGCGTCGCGCCAGGAGCCGGCGGCCAGCTTGGTGACGATCGCGCGGCGCTCGGCGGCATCCCGATAGGCGACCGCCGCGCCGAGAATCTCACGGCCCGTACCGATCCGGTCGGCGATGTCCTCCAGCGCCACTTCCACCGCGACCGCCAAGTCGGCCTTCGTATCTCCGGTGATCGGTTCGACACGCTCGAGCACCACACGCTCGGACACCTTGTCGCCGTCTTCGGTGAGGGCCACCGCGCGCACCGTGCCGCGCTCGGTGGCGACGCCGATGGTCACCGCGGAACGAACAGGGGTAGAAGCAACCACAATCAGCCTTCCAACGTCGACGTACTGGCGAACGGACAGTCGATATGCGCCGGCAGAGATCCGCAGCTGGGAGGCAGCTGCGATGGGTCTTCGGAGCCGAACGCGGCGTGGATGGGTGGGATGCGATGACACACGAAGTACCGCAGCGTGTCATGCGCGTGTCGCTACCCGTAGGCTGTTCATCGTGGAAGCACGCACGGGAACCGGGTCGACGCGACGACCGGACCCTGCGTTGGAGCTGCAGGACGATCCACAGGAGCTGATGCCCCGTCGCCGCCCGACGCAGGAACGATCAAAACGCAAGTTCGACGCCCTGCTGCAGGCATCCCGGGAATTACTCGTCGAGGTCGGCTTCGAATCGTTCACCTGCGAAGAGGTCGCGGCCCGCGCCGAAGTGCCGATCGGCACCCTCTACCAGTTCTTCGCCAACAAGTACGTCATCGTCTGCGAGCTGAATCGCCAAGACCTGGTAGCGGTTTCGCAGGAACTGGCCGATTTCCACGGCGAGATCCCGTCCATGGACTGGCTGCGGCACATGACGCAGCTGGTCGATCACCTGGCCGATCTGTGGATGACCGACCCGTCGCGGCGCGAGGTGTGGCTGGCCATGCAGTCCACCCCGTCCACGCGCGCGACCGGCGCGATCCACGAAAAGGAGTTCGCCGAAGCGGTTTCGCAGATGCTGCGCCCGCTCATGCCGCGCACCCCGCGCGGCCGCCGCTCCATGATGGCGCAGGTGCTGGTGCACGTCGTGTACTCGATGCTGAACTTCTCGGTGCAGGACGGGCTCAGCCATGAGGACGCCGTCGCCGAGCTCAAGCGCCTCATGGTGGCGTATCTGCTGATCGCGGAAAAGGAATCGCGCTCCGGCGGGCAGCGCACCACCTTCGATCCGGAGTAACCGCGACCCTCCCCCTGCGGATCAGTCGCGCATCAGATCGGCCAGTTCGCCCGGATCCTCCAGCACCACCATGGCGGCGGCGGTGTCGCCATCGTGGGTGAGCGACAGGTGAACTCGCACCCGGGGCAGGAATTCCGCTGCCAGCCCGTGCAATTTGATGCTGGGCCGTCCCCAGGCGTCGTTCACGACCTCGATCAACGGGTACGGGTTGTCCCCGATCTGCGGGCTGCGGGCGAAGCGAGAGGTCGCCCACGCCTTGATGACCGCCTCCTTGGCGGCCCACCGGATGGCGTAACTCCGGGCCGGGTCGGTGCCCTTGCTTTGGCAGTAGCGCCGTTCCCCAGCGGTGAAACTCTCCCGGAGCATGGTGGTTCCGGTGCGTTCCAGTTGTTCGGCGAACTCGGAGATGGTGACCAAGTCCAGGCCGATACCCAGGATCGTCACAGTGCGGGACTCCTAGATTCCTTGTGCGTGCAGTCGAATTGGCTGCGAACATACAAG
>NZ_JBHZCS010000052.1:0-70576 GCF_042755705.1 Nocardia sp. NPDC059154 | reverse complement strand
GTCGAGGCCGGGTCCAGGCGACCACCTCGGTGCACCGCGATCCGCATGGGCGGCTGTTCAATTCGCTGCGGGTCCGCCGATACACCACCGAATCCGAGGTCGCGGCCATTGTCGACGCCCTGGCGCCGGATGGTCTGCACATCGAACGCTGGCTGCCCAAGGCCTCCCAGCACGGCCGCAGCGCGGACCTGCGCGTGGTGGTCGTGGGCGGGCGCGCCACCCACGCGGTGGTACGCACCAGCAGCTCCCCCATGACCAATCTCCATTTGGGTGGCGCGCGCGGCGATCTGGCCGAGGCTCGCGCGGCCATCACCGCCGCGGGCGGCAGCTGGAACGACGCCCTGGCCATCTGCGAGCGCGCCGCCGCCTGCTTCCCCGGATTCTCCCGGGTGGGCGTCGATCTGCTGCCCGCCACCGGCTGGCGGCGCTTCGCGGTGGGTGAGGTCAATGCCTTCGGCGACCTGCTGCCCCGGCTGCGTGGCCTCGACGGGAGCGGGGCGGAGCAGGCGGACACCTATGACGCGCAGGTGGCCGCGATCCTGCGCCGGATCGGAAGCGAGCAGCATGTCATCGCCTGACCATCCGAGCGTGGAAACCCCTGCGCCGGACCCGGATATGAACGAGGTGATCGGCCGCGACGACCTGCTGCTGGTCACCCTCGACACGCTGCGGTTCGATGTGGCGGCCGAGCTGGCCGCCGCCGGACGACTGCCGAACCTGGCCCGGCATCTGCCGGGCGGCCGCTGGGAGAAGCGGCATGCGCCGGGCAGTTTCACCTACGCCTCGCATCAGGCCATCTTCGCCGGATTCCTGCCCACGCCGGCGACGCCAGGCCCGCATCCGAGGCTGTTCGCCGCGCGATTCGAGGGCAGCGAGACCACGGCCGGGCGCACCTTCGTCTATGACGCACCGGATTTCGTGGCGGCGCTGGCCGGGCGTGGATATCACACGGTGTGCATCGGCGGTGTCGGGTTCTTCAACAAGCGCGGGCCGATGGGTTCGGTGCTGCCCGGGCTGTTCGAGGAGAGCCACTGGGACAGCGACTTCTCGGTGGCCTCGCCGACCTCCTTCGAAGCGCAGGTCGCCCGCGCCGAGGAGGTGATCGCGGCACTGCCCGGCGAGCGGCGGCTGTTCCTGTTCGTGAATGTGTCGGCGCTGCACCAGCCCAACTGGTTCCACCTCCCGGGCGCGACGCGGGAGGCGGGCGACTCGCGTGAGACCCACGCCGCCGCACTGGAATACGTGGACCGGCACATCGGCCGCCTGTTCGCCGCGGCTGCCGGCCGCCGCCGCTGCTTCGCCATCGTGTGCTCCGATCACGGAACCGCCTACGGGGACGGCGGTTTCACCGGGCATCGGCTCGGCCACGAGGCGGTGTGGACGGTGCCCTACGCTCAGTTCTTCCTGGAGAGATCCGCATGACCACGATTGCCACCCGGCCGCGGCCGTATCAGAGCTACGTCTACGGCTATCCGCACAAGACGGCGTACCGGCCGCTCGGTACGGATCGGCCGCTGCTGAGCGAGCTGTGGGCGGCGGAACCGAAGGACGCGCTGTCGCTGTACGCGCACATTCCGTTCTGCGAATACCGGTGTGGCTTCTGCAATCTGTTCACCCGGGTGGGCGCGCCGGAGGAGCTGACCACGCGGTATCTCGACGCGTTGGAGCGGCAGGCCGGGGCGGTGCGGCCCGCGCTGGGCGACGGACCATTGCGATTCGCGGCCGCGGCCTTCGGCGGCGGGACGCCGACGTTCCTGACCGCCGGCGAGCTGGAACGGCTGTGCGACATCATGGAATCGGTGATGGGCGCGGAGCTGCCGGCGATTCCGCTGTCGGTGGAGACCTCGCCCGGGACCGCGACCCCGGACCGGCTGGCCGTGCTGGCGCGGCGCGGCGCGACCCGGGTGAGCATCGGTGTGCAGAGTTTTGTCGACGCCGAGGCGCGAGCCGCGGTGCGGCCGCAGCGGCGCGGTGAGGTCGAGGCGGCCCTCGAAGCGATTCGGGCGGCGCGGATTCCGGTGCTGAACATCGATCTGATCTACGGCATCGAAGGGCAGACCGAGGCGACCTGGCAGACCTCGCTGGACGCGGCGCTGGCCTGGCGGCCGGAGGAGCTGTACCTGTACCCGCTGTATGTCCGGCCGCTGACCGGACTCGGGCGGCTCGGCGCGGACGCCGACGAGGACTGGGACGAGCAGCGGCTGCGGCTCTACGCGGTAGGCCGCGACCAGCTGCTGGCGAACGGCTACGAGCAGCGGTCGATGCGCATGTTCCGGCGGATCGACGCACCGGCTACCGGGCCGGACGATTACGCCTGCCAGACCGACGGAATGATCGGCCTGGGCTGCGGCGCCCGGTCCTACACCTCGGGGCTGCACTATTCCTTCGACTACGCGGTGGAGACCCGCGAGGTCCGCGGCATCATCGACACCTACACGCGGACAACCGATTTCACACGCGCCGAGGTCGGCCGCCGGATCGACACCGACGAGGCCCGCCGCCGTCACCTGCTGCAATCGCTGTTGCAGGCCGAGGGGATGGCGGTCGCCGCCTACCGGGAGCGATTCGGCGGCGAGCCCGCCGACCACTACCCGGCCGAGCTCGCCGAGTTCGCCGAATTGGGTTGGCTGGACCCCGATTCCGGCCCGGAGCTACTACGCCTGACGCCCGCGGGCCTGGCCTACTCCGATGCCCTGGGCCCGCGGCTGTTCTCGCCCGTGGTGCACGCCGCCATGGCCGCCTACGAACCCCGGTGAGCCGCCATGGATCTCACGATTCTCTACCGCGGCCCGCTGGCCTCCTGCGACTACGACTGCCCCTACTGCCCGTTCGCCAAGCGCCGCGACAGTCGCGAGCAGCTGCGCGCCGACCGGACCGCGCTCGAACGCTTCACCGCCTGGGTCGCCGATCAGCACGGGGACCGATTGTCGATCCTGTTCACGCCCTGGGGTGAGGGCCTGGTCCGCTCCTGGTACCGGCGCGCGCTCGTCGAACTGTCCCGGCTGCCGAATGTCGCGCGAGTCGCCATCCAGACCAATCTCAGCTGCCGCACCGACTGGCTCGCCGACGCCGATCCGGACACCGTCGCCCTGTGGTGCACCTACCACCCCGGCCAGACCCCCTACGACCGCTTCGCCGCGAAATGCGCCGACCTGGACCGGCGCGGCATCCGCTTCAGCGTCGGCATCGTCGGCTTCCCCGGGCATCTCCCCGAGGCCCGGCGCCTGCGCGCCGACCTGCCCGCGCACGTCTACCTGTGGGTCAATGCCCCCGAGGGCCACGAACTGTCCGACGCGGACGCCGCCGCCTGGACCGCTCTCGACCCCCTGTTCCCCTACAGCCGGCATCCCCATCCCGCCGCCGGACTCCCCTGCCGCACCGGCGAATCCGTCATCTCGGTCGACGGCGACGGCACGGTCCGGCGCTGCCATTTCGTTCGCACCGAACTGGGCAACCTCTACGACGGCAGCTATCGAGCAGCCCTGCTCCCCCGCCCGTGCCCGCTGTCGGCCTGCGACTGCCACATCGGCTACGTCCACCTCGAAACGCTGCCCCTCTACGACGTCTTCGCCGGCGGCGTCCTCGAGCGCATCCCCGCTACCTGGGCCGATCCATCTCCTCCAGAAAGATCCGCAACCCCTCCCCGATCTTCCCCGCAGCATTCTCCAACTGCTCCGGCGACAACACCTTCCCGAACGACGCCGCCTTCAGCAATTGCCGCTGCACCTCTTTGAGGTTCATCGTCGCCCAGTCGCGTCGTGAGAGTTCCGGCATGGCCCGGAACGATACCTCGAGTAGAACGTTTGTTCGAGTACACCGGTTCGATCGCGGGTAACCCCCTTGGAGCGGCAACTGTCACCCTCCGAAGATGGCTGTGGGATCCCCGGAGTACCAGGTGTTGTCGATGCGCATGCGGCGGATGAGCCAGCGGTCGCCCTCGCGCTGGAGTTCGAGGTCATAGGGGTTCTTCAGCAGGGCGTGGACGCTGGGGTCGGCGACCAGCAGGTGCTGGGCTTCGACCAGGGCGGTCATCCGGGCGGTGTCGCCGTCGATGGTGATGCGAGGGTTGGCGACCTGGTGGGTGGTGTTCACCCGTCCGGTGAACATGGCCAGGATGATGGTGACGATGGTGTCGCGGCCGGCCATCACCGGCGGTGCGCCACCCCAGCGCGAGGCGGCCGGGCGGAAGTCGAGTTCGGCGTCGGCGGCGAAGGCCGAGGCGAACAGGTCACGATCCTTGGTGTCCTGTCCCAGCCCGAAACGGTAGAGGGCATCGGTGATTTCGGCGCGGTCGCGCAGTTCCGCGACGACCGCGGCGGTATCGGTCGAGTGTGCGGCGCAGCCCGCTGAGATCCCGGACGTAGCCGAAAGGAACCCACCCGACCATGGCCTCCATCCGCCACGAGATCGCGATCAACGCCTCGCCGCACCATGTTTGGGAGGTGATCCGCGATATCGGCGCCGTCCACGAACGCCTGCTCCCCGGGCGGGTGGCCGGCACCCGGATCGAAGGTGTCCACCGGTTCCTCACGTTCCCCGACGGTCACGTCATCCGGGAACTCATCATCAGCGTCGATGACGACACCCGTCGTCTGGCCTACTCCGTGGCCGAGGGCGCCCGCCCCCGGCTGGACTATCACCACGCCTGTTTCGAAGTCCGCGCCGACGTCGGCCACGCGCGCCTGATCTGGACCACCGATCTCCTCCCCGATTCCGCCGCCCCCGAGGTACGGATTCCCACGCAGTACGGCATCGCCGAGATGAAGCAGGCCATCGAAGCCTCCGCCGAACCCGAGTGACACGTTCCGGGACCGCTCACCGGGCAATCCAAGATCAATTAGGGTCGCGGTGTCACAGATCGCCCGCGCCCGGTGTCTTGTGGACTGATACGGGTCGAGAGTGAGGACAGGAGCCACCCATGACCGGGACCACGGCCGCGACCGAGGCGTTCGTCGCGCATCGGAATCTGCTGTTCACCGTTGCCTACGAGATGCTCGGCTCGGCGGCCGACGCCGAGGACGTGCTGCAGGAGACCTGGCTGCGCTGGACCGGCGTCGACCTGGACACCGTGCTGGATCAGCGCGCCTATCTGGTGCGGATCACAACGCGCCAGGCGCTGGTGCGGCTGCGCACGCTGGGCCGCCGCAAGGAGTCCTATGTCGGTCAGTGGCTGCCGGAGCCGCTGCTGACCGCGCCCGATGTGGCCGAGGATGTCGAGCTGGCCGAGAGCGTTTCGATGGCCATGCTGCTGGTGCTCGAGACGCTCACGCCGACCGAGCGGGCGGTGTTCGTGCTGCGCGAGGTGTTCGACCTGCCCTACGACGAGATCGCCGAGGCCGTCGACAAGACCTCGGCCGCGGTGCGCCAGATCGCGCATCGCGCCCGCTCCCATGTCGCGTCGCGGCGTCCGCGCGAGGCGGTGTCCGCGGCCGAGACCCGCGATGTGCTCGAAGCCTTCCAACGCGCGCTCAATACGGGCGACCTGCAGGGTTTGCTCGACCTGCTGGCCCCCGACGTGGTCGCGCTGGGTGACGGCGGCGGGATCAAACAGGCGCTGCCGCGGCCGATTACGGGCGCGGATCACGTGGCGCGGCTGTTCAGCGTGGGCTGGAAGACCGTCGCCGCGGGCATGAAGATCGAGCCGGCCATGGTCAACGGTCATCCGGCGCTGGTCTTCCGGGTCGACGACGAGGTGGACACCGTCCTGGCGATCCGCATCGACAACGGTCTCATCACCGGGTTCTACTCGGTGCGCAACCCGGAGAAGCTCTCGCGCATGACGCAGGAGACCAGCCTGAGCCGGTGAATCCGGCTACGCGGCAGGGCCGTTCAGGTACGCGTCCACGGTGGCGCGAGCCAGTTCGGCCATGCGGGCGCCGTAGGACTCGTGCCCGTCGCCGACGAATCCGCCGTCCGTGTCGCGCAGGTCGTGCACCGACCACGCGAAGCGGTCCGGGATCCATCCGGGCAGTGGCCGGTAGGCCGCGAGGGCCTCGGTGTCGTAGGCGAAATCCGTGCCCTGCACGGCATTTCGCCTGCGTTGCGTCTGCCCGAACCGGTTCAGCGCGGCCAGGCCCCGATCCAGGTACAGCTGCAAGATCCGGAACTGACTGTCCAGATACTGCTCGCGCGCGACCGATTCGTTCGGATGCTGCAGCAGATACGCCAGCACCAGCGGGGTGTGCCAGGCGTACATCGCCCGGTCGCTCTGCTCCTGCGCGAGCGCCTCGTACCAGGCAGGTGCGCACGGCGTGGCCGCGCCGCAGGGGCAGGTCTCCGAATGCTGTTGCACGCCTTGTGATACCACGCGCCGCCGACGATCAGCCGCGCCCGATGTAGGGCATGCCCGTCGCCATCACGGTCAGGAACGGCACGTTCACCTCGAGCGGCAGGTCGACGGTCTGGACCACCAGCCGGGCCACGTGCGCGGCGTCGATCGTCGGCTCCGGACGGACGCTCCCGTCCGCCTGCAGCGACCCCGCCGCGATCCCGGCCGTGAGTTCGGTTGCGGCATTGCCGATATCGATCTGTCCCGCGGCGATATTGTGCGCGCGTCCCTCCAGCGCCAGCGCCTTGGTGAGCCCGGTGATGCCGTGCTTGCTGGCCGCATAGGCGACGGTATTCGGCCGCGGCGTGTGTGCGGAGATCGACCCGTTGTTGATGATCCGCCCGCCCTGCGGCGTCTGTGTCCGCATGAGCCGGAATGCGGCCTGCGCGCACAGGAACGATCCGGTCAGATTGATGTCGACGACCTGTTTCCAGTCCGCCACCGGCACCTCGTCGATCGGCAGGGTGGGTCCGAAGATCCCGGCATTGTTGATCAGCACATCCAGCCGCCCCCACCGCTGCACGATGTGCGCGAACACCGCGTCCACCGCCGCCGGATCGGTGACATCGGCCGGCACGGCCGCTACGCTGCCCGGCCCGGGCGCCGAGGCGACGACCTCGTCCAGGGTGGCCGCCGTGCGCCCGACCGCCACGACCTGATGTCCGGCCGCGGTCAGCGCATGGGTCATGGTGCGGCCCAAGCCGGTCCCGGCACCGGTGACAAGAACGATCTTCGATGTGGTCACGAACGCCGAGCGTATTCGACCGGCGCGGTCACTCGGCGACACCATCGCGTCACGCAACCCGTATATGTTCCGGAGACCGGAACATTCGGCGCCCGGACTCCGTCATGCCAACCGCTGTCAGTCGGGTTTGCCCGCGGTAAGGACATAAGTGGACAAAATTCCGCGCTGAGAGCTCCTGATCTTGCTGTGCGCGGCGGAGATAAACAGGTCAGCGGGTGACGAGGTTGATCAGCGTCGGAGGGCGGGCGATTGTGGCGGTGATAGTGCGGCCGGCCAAGGCAGCTTGGATGGTGGCGGAGGTCAGTGCCAGCTCGCGGAGTGTGGGTTCGTCGGTGGTGGTCGAAACATGTAGGCGCTCACGTACTTTGCCGTCGATCTGCACGATGCAGGTGCAGGTGTCGGTAGCGATGAGGGACGGGTCGGCGGTCGGCCAGGAGGCGGCGACGACGGGACCGGAGCGGCCCAGTCGCTGCCATGCGGACTCGGCCGCGGCGGGGGCGAAGCATGAGAGCATGCGGACCAGGGCGTCCGCGCCCTCGCCGATCGCGGGATCGACCGGGTTCGACGCGGAATCGATGGCGCGGCGGAGGACGGTGGTGAGGATCATCAGCTGCGCGATCGCGACATTGAAGCGCTCGGCCGCCATCAGGTCGGTGGTGCGGGCGATGATGCCGTGTACCTCGCGGCGGGTCTGCGACTCGATGGGCGGGCCGGATACCGTAGTCGCGGAGCCGATTTCGGTCATCAGTCGCGAGACGCGGGCCAGCCATTTGACTGCGGCCCGCGGTGCTACGTCGGCCCAGTCGATGTCGTCCTCGGGCGGTCCGGCGAACAGCATGGCGATGCGGACGGCGTCGGGGCCGTACCGCTCGATCTGCTCCTGCAGGTTGACCAGGTTGCCCAGGCTCTTGCTCATGGCCTTGCCGTCCATCAGGACCTGGCCCTGGGTGGTCAGGCGGGTGAACGGCTCGGTGAAGGGCAGCAGGCCCGCGTCGTACAGCGCCTTGGTCAGGAAGCGGGCATACAGCAGATGGCCGGTGGCATGCTCTCTGCCGCCGATGTATTCGTCGACCGGCAGCCAGCGGTCGATGGCGGCGGGGTCGAAGGGTCCGTCGGTGTAGCCGGGATTCGGGTAGCGCAGGAAGTACCAGGACGAATCGACGAAGGTGTCCATGGTGTCGGTATCGCGACGGGCCTCGGACGAACAGCGCGGGCAGGTGACCGCGACCCAGTCCTCCGCACTGGCCAGCGGCGAGCGCCCGTCCCCGGGGCGCAGCTGATAGCCGGAGTCGGGCAGCCGCACCGGCAGCTGGTCGTCGGGAACCGGGACCTCGCCGCAGGTCGCGCAGTGGATGATGGGAATCGGTGTTCCCCAAAATCTTTGGCGGGAGATCAGCCAGTCGTGCAGCCGGTAGGTGACCGCGGGCCGCCCCTCGGCGTCCACGCCCTCGGACCGCCCGATCCAATTGCGTTGCATGGCCAGCACTTCCGGCGGCCACCCGGCGCTCAACTGGTCCATATCGTCCAGCAGCCGCTGCGCATAGTCGGTGACGCGGAAGAACCACTGGGTCAACGCCTTCGAGACCACCTGCGCTCCACACCGCTCGCAGTGCCCGTGCACGACCTGCTCATTGGCCAGCACGGTCCGGTCCTCGGGGCACCAGTTCACCGCCGCGTCGGCGCGATAGGCCAGCCCGCGCTCGTACAGCCGCAGGAACAGCCACTGGTTCCAGCGGTAATACTCCGGGTCGCTGGTGTGCAGCCGCGTCTCCCAGTCGAACGAAATCCCCAGCCGCCGAAACGATTCCGCCTGCATCTCGATATTGGCGTAGGTCCATTCCCGCGGATCCAGCCCGCGTTTGAAGGCCGCGTTCTCGGCGGGCAGCCCGAAGGAATCCCATCCGACCGGGAACAGCGTCTCGAATCCACGCATCCGCGCGAATCGCGCCATGGCATCAGCGATCGAGTAGACCTCGGCGTGCCCCATATGGAGATCGCCGGACGGATACGAGAACATGGTCACCACATACCGTCGCGGCACGATATCGCCGTCTCCGCAGCCCATCTCGGCCCCCTGTACTCGGTTCCGCCCGGTCCGGACTCCCCGGACCGATGCAGGTCCCGTGATGGTAGTGATGACCGCGCGACGGCCGACACCGAATTTCCCCGCTGTGACGTGATCCCCGGCTGTGACACAGTCCCCGGCTAGGGCGTGCGAGAGAACCAGCGCCGTAGGCGGCCGCCGGACGCGTCGGCGCGCGGCCGAGCCCGGACCTGTTCGAACCAGGCGGGCAGGGGTTCCCGTGCGGCCAGCCAGTTTCCGGGCAAACCGCCGGGCCGGGTTCCGGTGTGGGCCGCGACGATTCCGCCGACGATGGCGCTCGTGGTGTCGGTGTCGCCGCCGACGGACAGGCAGGTGGCGATCGCGGCCCGGTAGTCGTCCAGGTAGGTCGCCGCGGCCCACATCGTGAACGGCACCGTGTCCTGTGCCGTCACGCTGGCGCCATTGCCGACCTCCGCGGCGACCTGGCCGGCCGGAGCCCCGAGCAGCGCGTAGGCCCGGCGGATCAGGCGGGTGGTCTCACCGTCGTCGAGCCGGTCCAGGACGGTGGCGAGGAATTCCGTTGGCGCGGGCCGGGTTCCGGCGAGCCGGGCCTGTGCCGCCGTGGCGGCCGCGAGCGACACCGCGACCGCGCCGATGATGCCTTCGCGATGCGCGTGCGTCACCTGTGCCGACCGGACCGCCTCGGCGGCGGCCCGATCCGGGTCGCTCGCGTAGAACGCGCCCAGCGGCGCGACGCGCATGGCCGCCCCGTTCCCACACGAGCCCTGCCCGCCGAAGGCCGCCGCGGTCACCTGCCGCCAGGGCACGCCCCGGCGGATGCGCCCCAGCGTGTCCACCGTCATGAACCCGTAGTCGCGGCGCTGGTCGATGCGTTCGGCGAAGGCGGCCACCAGCCGATCCTGGTCGATCGCACCGTGTTCGAGCAGTTCCCCCGTCACCGTGCAGGCCATCTCGGTGTCATCGGTCCATTCCCAGCGGCCCGCCGGGAGAGCACCGGTCTGCAGGTCGGCCAGGGGCCGGCGCAGGACGAGGAACTCGGCGCCGACCGCGTCCCCCACGGACAATCCATCCAACGAATCCAGCATCAAGTCGACATGCACCGCGTCGATGCTAGCCACGGTCGCACGGCACAGCATGTCGGTGCCGACTTCTCGGCTGTGCTCACTGCCGGACCTACTTGTCTGTGCCCACTGCGAGACTCATCGGTATGCGATGGGCGGTGGCGGAGACGGGTGACGGCGGGGCACGGGTGTGCCCACTGGATCGGGTCGGTCGGCCCGCGGGTCCGGTGGTCGAGGAGTCCTCGCTGGCCGAGGCCGTGCGCTCGCGTCCGGAGGCCGAGCGGTGGGTGTGGCGCTCGACCGCCGGAACCTATCGGCGGCTGCTCGAGGCGGGCGTGCGGGTGGATCGCTGCTACGACGTGGAGGCCGCGGAGTCGCTGTTGATCGGGCACGAGGAGGGCCAGTCCGGGCAGGCCCGTTCGCTGGCGGCGGCCTGGGCCCGGCTGCATCGGCTCCCCGTGCCGGAGGATGCACCCGCGCGGGCCGCCGACACCCAGCCGACCCTGTTCGAATCCGGCCCGGTGCCACTGCCATCCGGAACCGACGAGCTCACCGCGCTGCTGGAGGTGTACGCGGGACAGGTCGCCCGCACGGCCGCGGCGGAATACCCGCACCGCATGCACCTGCTGCTCACCGCGGAGTCGGCGGGCCTGCTGGTGGCCACGGAGATGTCGCGGGCCGGGATCCCCTGGCGCGCCGACCTGCACCGCGAACTGCTCGATTCTATGCTCGGAGAACGCATTTCCGGTACCGCGGAACCACGGCGCATGACGGAGCTGGCCGAGGAGGTGTCGCGGGCCTTCGGCGGCGTGCGGGTCCGCCCGGACCTGCCCCAGGACATCATCCGAGCCTTCGGGCGGGCGGGAATCTCGTTGTCCTCCACCAGAAAATGGGAGCTCCGGGAGATCGACCACCCGGCGGTCGCGCCGCTGCTGGCCTACAAGTCGCTCTACCGCCTGTACACCGCGCACGGCTGGTCCTGGATCGACCAGTGGGTGCACGACGGCCGCTTCCGTCCCGAGTACCTGCCGGGCGGCACGGTGACCGGCCGCTGGACCACCAATGGCGGTGGCGCACTCCAGATCCCGAAGGTGGTGCGCCGCGCGATCCGCGCCGACCCGGGCTGGCGGCTGGTGGTCGCCGACGCCGATCAGATGGAGCCGCGCGTGCTCGCCGCCATCTCCCGCGATCCGGGCTTGATGGAGGTGGCGGGCCGGGGTGAGGATCTCTACGCCGACCTCGCGGCCCGCGCGTTCGGCGGCGACCGCGCCCAGGCCAAGGTCGCGATGCTGGGCGCGATCTACGGCCAGACCTCGGGCGACGCACTCACCCACATGGCCGAGCTGCGCCGCCGCTATCCGGACGCGGTGGCCTATGTCGACGACGCGGCGGCCGCCGGGGAGGAGGGCCGCCTGGTGCGCACCTGGTTCGGCCGCACCTGCCCGCCCGCGACGTCATTCGACCAGGCGGACACCGAGGATGGAGCCGCCACCGGGTACGGCTCCACCCCGAGGGCCCGGGCTCGCGGTCGCTTCACCAGGAACTTCGTCGTGCAGGGCAGCGCCGCCGACTGGACCCTGCTGGTGCTGGCGGGCCTGCGCCATGCGATGCACACCGCGGGACTGCGCGCCGAGCTGGTCTTCTTCCAGCACGACGAGGTCATCGTGCACTGCCCGGAGGAAGAGGCGGCCGCGGTCGCGGAGGCCATCACCGCGGCCGCGGACACCGCCGGAGAGCTGGCATTCGGCCCGACGCCGGTCCGATTCCCCTTCACGACCGCGATCGTGGAGTGCTACGCGGACGCGAAGTAGGAAATCCCCGGCAGCGCTGCGGGTTTCGCCCCTACGGCGTGCGCAGCGCGGACAACCCTGCGGCCAGCAGCGGCTCGACCGCCTCGCCCATGTGCTCGAAGCCGGGTCCCACGGTCTGGCCGTGAATGTGACGGAAGTGGATGCCCTCGCTGATCACGGCCAGCTTGAACGACGCCAGCGCGATATAGAACCCGATCTCGGACACATCGCGGCCCGTACCCGTCGAATAGCGTTCCAGCACTTCGGATTCGACCGGATAGCCGGGCGCGAGCGCGACATCGCTGACCCCGGGCATGACGCTGTCGCTCATCCGCTGATAGACCAGCAGCAGGCCGATATCGGTGAGCGGATCGCCGAGTGTGGCCATCTCCCAGTCGATCACGGCCGCGACCCGGTCCTCGGCGTCGACGAGCACATTGTCGAGCCGGTAGTCGCCGTGCACGATGCCCGTTGCCGATTGCGCGGGCAGGTTCTTCGCCAGCAGATCGTGTAGTTCGACCGCGGCGGGCAGGTCCCGGCTGTAGGAGGCGTCGAGCTGCTTCTTCCAGCGCCGCACCTGCCGCTCCAGGAATCCGTCCGGCCGCCCGAAGTCCGCCAGCCCGACCGCGCCCGGGTCGACGGTGTGCAGGGCCGCCAGGGTGTCGATGAGGCCGGTGGCGATGACCCGGGTCCGGTCGGCGCCGAGCGGCGCCAGTTCGGCCGCGGTCCGGTAGGGCGTGCCGACGATCCGTTCCATGACATAGAAAGGTGCACCGATGATGTCGTCGTCCTGGCACAGCGCGTAGGTGGCGGGCACCGGCACTCCGGTGTCCGCGAGCGCGGTGATCACCCGGTACTCGCGGGCCATGTCGTGTGCGGTGGCGAGCACGTGCCCCAGCGGCGGCCGCCGCAGGATCCACGCCGACTCGCCGTCACTGATCTCATAGGTGAGATTGGACTTCCCGCCCGCGATCAACCGGCCGCGCAGCGGACCGGTCACCAGGCCCGGCCGAGTGTCGGCCAGCCACACCGCGAGTCGCTCGAGATCGAGGCCGGGCAGTTCGCCGGGCCGCTGATCGTCGCTCATGTGTCTCCCCGATGCTCAGTGGCCGTCGCCGCTGTCCAGCAGCCGCGCCTGATAGTGCCGCATGCCCGACAGCCAGCGGTCGTAGTCCGCGCCTTTGCGACGGTACATGTCGAGCACCTCCGGGTGGGGCAGGATGAGGAACCGCTCGTCGTCCAGCGCGGCCATGACCAGCTCGGCCACCGCATCGGGGGTCAGCACCGCACCGGCCGAGGTGACCGCCCGTGTCGCGGCCACGCCGATGGCGTCCCCGGAGTTCTCCCCCGCCCGCAGCAGCGGGGTCTCCACGCCCATCGGGCACAGGCAGCTGACCCGGACGCCCTGGTCGCCGTAGGTGACCGACAGCCATTCGGCGAACCCCACGGCCGCATGCTTGGTGACCGCGTATGCGGCCGAACCGATCTGGGTCAGCAGGCCCGCCGCCGACGCCGTGCTGACGAAGTAGCCCTCGCCGCGCTCCACCCAGCCGGGGACCAGCAGCCGCGCCGCGCGGATGTGGGCATTGAGGTTGACGTCGAGGGTGGTCTCCCAGTCCTTCTCGTCCCCGAGCCCGACCGGCCCGATCACGCCCGCATTGGCGAAATACAGGTCGACCGGCCCGAATTCGGCCTCGGCGCGGGCGATGAGCTCCTCGATGCGGGCAGTGTCGGAGACATCGGCCCCGACCGCCACGGCCGCGCCCGGGAACTCCGCGTTCAGCGCCGCCGCGACCGCCGCGGCGGCCTCGCCGTTCAGGTCGGCGACGACGACCCGCGCCCCGGCCCGCACCAGCCGGGCGGCGATGGCCCCACCGATGCCGCCACCGCCTCCGGTGACAATGGCGTTCCTACCCGCGACCTGCACGTGTGCTCCCTACGGTCCGTGCCGGCACCCGACCCGGGTGGATCGGAGGCGCCGGCTGATGGAATATGAAACCTACGTCGGATTCAAGTTCATGACCCGTCCGGCGTCAACCGGCCCGGCGGCGAGAGGTGAACAACCGATGCGGACAGCACATCTGGTGGACGAGTGGAAACGGCTGGGCAGCGCGCAGGTGGCGGCCAATGGCATCGAGCTGCGGGTGGTCGAGCACGGCGCGGGGGCACCGGTGGTGTTCTGCCACGGGTTCCCCGAGCTCGGATTCTCGTGGCGACATCAGGTTTTCGCGCTGGCCGAGGCCGGGTTCCGGACGCTCACCCCGGATATGCGCGGCTACGGCGGCAGCTCGCGGCCCGAGCGGGTCGAGGAGTACGACATGCTCACGGTATGCGGGGATCTGGCCGGGCTGCTCGACGCCTATGGGCTGGAGGACGCCATCTTCGTCGGCCACGACTGGGGCGCGTCGGTGGTCTGGCACATGGCCCGGGAGTATCCGGAGCGGGTGCGGGCCGTGGCGGGGCTGAGCGTCCCCGCGACCCCGCGGTCGTCCGGGCCGCCGCTGTCGATCATGCGCGCGCGGCTGGGTGCGGACTTCTACATGGTGTGGTTCCAGGAACCCGGGGTCGCCGACGCGGTGCTGGCCGCGGACCCGCGGCGCACGCTGCTGCAGGACGACATCATGAGCGCCGCCACGTTCCTGGACACCAGCACACCCGAGCCGTCACTGCCGGAGTGGCTCAGCGAACCCGAATTCGAGTACTACGTCGAGACTTTCACCGCCACCGGGTTCACCGGCGGGCTCAATTACTACCGCAATCTGGACCGCACCTGGGAGCGGACGGCGCATCTGGAGGGCGTGAAGATCGCCCAGCCGTCGCTGTTCATCGCCGGATCCACCGATCCGGTCATCCGGTTCACCCCCATGCAGAAGATGTCGGCGCTGCTCAGCGACCTGCGCGGCACGATCGTCCTCGAGGGCGCGGGGCACTGGATTCAGCAGGAACGGCCCGCCGAGGTCAATGCCGCGCTGATCGACTTCGCGCGCGGGCTCGGCTGAGCGCTACTCGGGCTGCAACTGCAGCGCGTTCACCCACAGCTGGGTCAGCGTCGTCACCAGCTTCTCGAACGGAATCCGTTGCTTCTGAACGTAAACCATGTACGCCATGCGACTCACCATGGCCGAGAGCGCGTGCGCGGTGATCATCGGATCCAGGTCGGCGCTGGCCTGCCCGGACTCCTGCAGCCCGCGGATCATCCGGGCATTGCGCTGCGCGAACGCCTTGCCGCGCTCGACGCGCAGGCGGCGGAAGTTCTCGTCGATGTGGGCGACCTGCTCGAACAGTGCCATCAGGCGGGCATTGCGCTTGTAGGACAGCAGGTAGTCGCGATTGGCGGCCTCGATGAGCGCGCGGGTGCCGGTGATCCCGCTGCGCTCGCGCACGTGCGGGTGCAGCATCTCCTCCGAGACCTGTTCGACCAGGGCCGCGAAGATCTCGTCCTTGCTGTCGAAGTAGGTGTAGAAGGAGCCCGACGCCATGCCGGCGGTCTTGGAGATGTCGGCGATCTTGGCGTCGAGGTAGCCGTCGCGTTCGAAGACCTCGCGCGCGGCGGCGATTAGGGCGCTGCGCGTGCGCTGACCGCGCCGGGTGGGCGGGGCGGTACGGCGGGATTCGCCCTCGCCTGTCATCGATTCGGACGCCAACGCTGATCACTACCTGTCGTTTCGCGGACAACTTTCCAGGCGGACACCGTATCAACCGGCACGGCCCCGACGGCGGGTGACCGGTTACCGCGAGTGTGCGGCGATGCGCCGGTCGATGACCGGCAGCGCGAACTCGGCCCAGCGAATGTTCTCCTGCTCGAAGGCGATTCCGCGCAGCAGGCTCAGGTACGGGCCGATGCGGTCGGCCTCGGCGAGGTAGGCCTGCTCGCTGCGCCCGTCCAGCAGGCGGCCGCGCAGTCGTTCGTAGCGGGCCAGTTTCGCCTTCGACCACTCCAGTTTCTCGGCGACGGCCGCCCGCACCGCGGGGGCGTCCTCGGCCTCCATGGCCTGGACCTTCACCATCATCTCGTCGCGAATGGCGGTCGGTTTGGAGGGCTCGGCGGTGAACGCGTGCAGCGCCGCCCGCCCGGCCGGGGTGATGGAGTGCAGGCGCTTGTTGGGCCGGCGCTCCTGCTCAACGACGCGGGTCTCGATGAGACCCTCGGCGGCCATGCGCTCGAGCTCCTTGTAGAGCTGCTGCGGGGTGGCCAGCCAGAAGTTGGCGACCGAGGCGTCGAAGCCCTTGGCCAGGTCGTAGCCCGATGCCTCTCCCTCCAGCAGGGTGGCCAGAACCGCGTTGCGTAGCGCCATCCGCCCAGGCTACCACCATCGGCGATTATTCAATTTCTTGTCTAATTTCCCGTAGACACATCAGCCTTTGGCCGCTACGGTGTGAATTCCATACTCAATTAATTGACTATCGGAGGTGGGCATGCACGACTACGACGCCATTGTCATCGGCGCGGGCAATGCCGGACTGACCGCCGCGGCCACGCTGCAGCGCGCGGGGGCGCGGACGCTGCTGGTGGAGCGGCACAATGTGCCCGGCGGCTGCGGAACCTCGTTCCGGCGTGGGCGATTCGAGTTCGAGGTGGCGCTGCATCAGCTCTCCGGGGTGGGTGTGGAAGGACAGCCGATCTCCTTGCGCGAGGGGCTGTTCCAGCAGCTGGGGATCGCGGATCGGCTGGAGTTCGTGCAGGAGCACGATCTGTACCGGGCGGTGGTGCCGGGCCGGCTGGATGTGACGATTCCGGCCGACTGGGATGCGGCGATCGACGTCCTCGACGCCGAGTTCCCGGGCAGCCGGGATCGGGTGGCGCGGTTCTTCGAGCTGATCAAGCAGGTGACGTTCTGGCAGATCGCGGCCATGCGCGGGATGCCCGCCGAGCAGATCGATCCGGTGCTGTTCCGGTACGGGCTGCGGCCGCTGCAGCAGGTGCTCGACGAATACTTCGACGATGACCGGATCAAGGTCGCGCTCGCCATGTACTGGACCTATCTCGGCCAGCCGCCGTCCAAGCTGCGGTTCCAGGATCTGGCGCTGACGCTGTTCGCCTACCTCGAGTTCAAACCGTGGCATGTGCGCGGCGGGTCGCAGGCCATGTCGGCGGCGATACTCGACTCGTTCCTGCAGGCGGGCGGGCAGGTGCGGTTCAATACCGGGGTCGAGGCGATTCTCACCGTGGGCGGGCGGGTGCTCGGGGTCCGGCTCGAGGGCGGGGCCGAGGTGACCGCGCCCGAGGTGGTGTCGAATGCCTCGCTGCCCACCACCTACGCCATGCTGGACGGGATCGAGGTGCCGGCGGCGGTGCGAAACGATCTGGCCACCAGGCGGATCGGGGTGTCCGGGTTCGTGCTGCACATGGGCCTGGACGCGACGCCCGCGGAGCTGGGCTTCACCACCAGCACGACGTTCGTCAACCGGGACACCGACGACGACCGCACCTACCAGGCGTGGAAGTCGTTCGAGCCGGCCCGCGGAATCTGCGTCAGCTCCTACGATGTCGCGCCCATCGGGTTCGCACCGGCGGGGACCACCCATGTCAGCCTGATGACGTTGCAGTACGCCGACATCTGGAAGAACGTGGCGCCGGCGGAGTACGCGCGCACCAAGTTCGCCTTCGCCGAGACGCTGCTGGATCTGTGCGAGGCGGTGACGCCGGGCATCCGCGACGCCATCGAAGAGGTCGATGTGGCAACGCCTTTGACCATGATGCGGTATCTGGGGCATCCGGGCGGGTCCATCTACGGCTACGACCAGGACGCCACCGAGGGCTGGCTGTTCCGCAACAGCGAACGCGAAACCCATGTCCCCGGACTGCATGTCGCCGGGTCCTGGTCCGGCATGGGCGGATTCCAACCCACACTCGAGGCCGGGGCCCGCGTCGCGCGCCGCCTGCTGCGCACCCAGGCCGCCTGAACGGAGCACATCGTGAAACGACACCCCCTCGCCACCCGATTCGACGGCGCGGCAAGCATTCTCGACGAGATCGAGGCCCGACTGCCCGAAACCCGCGACCACAGTGCGGAAGCCCGCGCCACCGTGGACGCCCATCACCCAAGGCGGCTGCTGCTGCGGGTGGACGCCGTGCTCGAAGAAGCCGTGTCCGCCAAGACATTCCGGCTGCGCGGCCTCGACGGCACGACCCTGCCGCCATTTCTGGCGGGCCAGTACGTGAACGTCTTCTTCGACGGCACCAGCCGGCCGTTCGCCATCTCCTCCAGCCCCACGGAGCTCGGCTTCTACGACCTGACCGTGCGGCGGGTGCCGGGCGGCCGGATCAGCAATCTCCTCCTCGACACCGTCGAGGCGGGCCAGGTGCTCACCACCACCGGGCCGATGGGGACCTTCCACCACAATCCACTCTTCCACGGTGACCGCGTGGTGTTCCTGGCGGGCGGTTCGGGCGTCGCACCGGCCATGAGCATGATCCGCGAGCTCACCGACCGCGGGCCGGTGCGCGAATTCCATCTGATCTACGGTTCGCGGGACGCCTCCGACATCCTCTTCCGCGCGGAACTCGACACCTTTGCCACCCAGCCCGGCATCACCGTCGATCATGTCATCGCCGACCCCTCCCCCGACTGGACGGGCCGCACGGGATTCCTGTCCGCCGACACCATTTCCGACCTGACCGGCCCCCTCGGCAATCGCATGGTCTACGTCTGCGGCCCCCAGGCTCTCTACCCCTACGCGCTCGAGCAGCTGACCGCCCTGGGCCACCCCCGCAAGCGAATCCGCTTCGAAGCCAACGGCGCTCCCACCGACCCGACCGCCCAGCCGCACTGGCCCACCACCGCCGACCCCGCCGAGGAGGTCACGGTCACCGTCCGCGACACCACCTTCCGCACCCCACGCACCCGCCCTCTCCTCGACGCCCTCGAAGACAACGGCATCCGCCCCGAAGCCGCCTGCCGCTCCGGCGAATGCAGCCTCTGCCGCATCCGCGTCCTGAAGGGCGAAGTCCACACCGCCGCCGAAGCCAAACTCCGCCTCTCCGACCCCGCCACCGGCTACACCCACTCCTGCGTCGCCTACCCCCTCACCGACGTCGAACTCGACCTCTGACTTTTCCCCACCAGCTCGGTCCGGGCCACGCGCAACAGCGCGAACCGGGCCGAGAGCCTCGTCCCCGGAACAGGTTCACACTCACGGAATCCTTCCCGGCGGGTGCCGAGGTGACCGAGGGCCGTGGAGCGCCGCCTCGGCCGCGGCTTGCGACCTGTGCACCTGGTCGCGGCGGTTCGGCGCGGGCGGTGGAGACTGAGGCGGTGGAGGATGCCGGGCTGGTGGTTGTGGTGGACGCGGCCAATGTGGTGGGTTCGCGGCCGGACGGGTGGTGGCGGGATCGGGCCGGGGCGGCGCGGCGGTTGCTCGGGGAGCTGGGTCCGCTGCGGGAGCGGCTGCCCGGGGTGACGGACGTGGTCGTGGTGCTCGAAGGGGCCGCCAAGGCCGCTGCCGGCAGCGCGGGGGCCGAACTGCGGGTGGTACTCGCGGACGGTTCCGGGGACGACGCCATTGTCGAGGTAGTCGCGGCCGAGGCCGGAAAGGCCGGGGCCCGGGCGGGTTCGGTGCTCGTGGTGACGGCCGATCGTGGTTTGCGGGCTCGGGTCGAGGCGCTCGGCGCGACGACGGCCGGGCCCAGCTGGCTCCGGAACGCCTTGGCCTAGCCGGAAAACGACTCCCGCCACGGTACAACCCGTCCCAGCGGACCCGGGGACCCTACCCTGACCGCACCCTGAGGACACATCCCCCGCGGGTGGGATTTCCGGGCGGCGGTTTTTCGGTAGCTTCGGAACAGTGCAGCCGCCGTTGATCGTTCGCCTGCGCGGCGCATGCCTGGTGGTGGGCGTGCTCTGCGCGTTCCTGCTGGGGTGGAATTTCGCGTCCGCGCCCGACGCCCGGGCCGATGGCGCGGCGAGCGGGGGTGATCTGACGGTGGCGCAATCGCTGGGAACGCGCGAGCTCACGGTGGTAATCCGGCGGGCCGAGCCGGGACCGCTGCGCGTCGAGGTGGTGAGCCATGCGGGCTCGGCGGCCGGGGCGCTGACGGTCAGCGCCGCGCCGGTCGATCAGGGTGGCGAGACCTCCTCGGGCACGGTCGAACTCGCGGATCGACCGGGGCTGTATGCCACGACGCTGCAGGTGGATCATGCCGGGCCGTGGGAGCTGTCGGTCTCGGACGGTGAACGGACCGCCCGGATTCCGTTACTGGTCGCCGCGCGCGTGGTGACGCCGTGGGAGCGGGCAGCTTACGGTGGCTTCTTCGCGGCGGGTGTGCTGCTACTGGTCGCGCTGGGTACCGCCCTCCTCTCGAAAAGAGGCTGGCCGACATTGATTCCGGTGGGCGCGCTCATCGCCGCGCTGACCGTCGGGACCACGGGGGCGGTGCTGTCCTCGAGTGCGCCGCAGCCGCGGCCGGCAGGCAGCCTGCTCGATCCCACGTCCGGCAATATCGGTAATCCGTTCCCCGAACGCGATCTGCCGCTGACCACGAATTATTCACGGCCGCCGGTGAATCTGACCGTGCGTGCGCAGCCTGCGGCGGCCGGGCAACCGACGGAAGTCCAGCTGTCGCTGACCGATTCGGCGACGGGGCGGCCCGTGGACGATCTGCTGGTCACCGATGACGCGCTGCTGCATCTCATGGTGGTCGGGCCGTCCGGGACGTTCTGGCATCGCCATCCGGTCCGCACCGCGCCCGGGGAGTACCGGGTCAGCCTGGGGCTCGGGGAGTCCGGCGATTACGCGGTCGCGGCGGAGATCGCCCGGCGCGGCGGGGGTGTGCAGTTGCTGCGGTCCGCGCTGCATGTCGGCGGTCGATCCGGTTCCGGCGCGGTCGATCCCGCACCGAGCGGGACAACGCTGACGACCACGGAGGCGATCGCGGGCGAACCCGTCACGCTCAACGCGGCCTACGGCGGTGCCGCGGATCTACAGCCCTGGCTGGGGATGATCGGCCATCTCATCGCGGTCGGCCCGCTGCCGGACGGCGTGCCCGCCGGGACGTCCGCGGAGAAGGCGCCGATCTGGGCGCATGCGCACGCCATGGCCCCGATGCCGGCCGTCGGCGCCCAGCCGCCGGACGAGACCGTCGCCGCCTACGGCCCGAATGTGGCCTTCACCTTCACTTTTCCGCTGCCCGGCCGATACCTGGTGTGGGCGCAGGCCGAGCGCGGCTATTCCGTCATGACCATTCCGACC
This sequence comes from Nocardia sp. NPDC059154, assembly GCF_042755705.1. Taxonomy (NCBI): domain Bacteria; kingdom Bacillati; phylum Actinomycetota; class Actinomycetes; order Mycobacteriales; family Nocardiaceae; genus Nocardia; species Nocardia sp. NPDC059154. The sequence continues at coordinate 49,398 of NZ_JBHZCS010000052.1, read as the reverse complement.
ACGGTCGACGTCCGAGCGGGGGTTCCGCAATGACCAGGCGCACAGGACTGATCGCGGCGATCGTCGTGCTGGTGGCCGCGCTGCTGACCTGGTGGCTGTGGCCGTCCGGCAGCGCGAAACCGGTGCCGCGCAGTGCCGCCGGGCCCTACCAGGTGCAGCTCAACGTCTCCGGTGGATCGCCGCACACCGGCGACAACACCGTCGACCTCGACATCACCGACCAGCACGGCACCGCCGCCACCCCGGACCGCGTCTCGGTGGAGCCCGCCATGCCGCAGATGGGCCACGCGCTCCCGCCGAGCACCGCCGCGGTCGTCACGCCCGGGCACTACCGGGCGACCGTGACGCTGCCCATGCCGGGGCAGTGGGAGATCGCCGTGAAAGTGTCCGGCGCACCGGGATCCGGCAGCGCCACCTTCTCCGTCCAGGCCAACTGAATCGAAGGAAAGAGGATCAGGAGCAGACCATGGACCTCACCGCCAACGGTCGCGGGCTCACCGCCGAGGCGACCGCACCGATCACCATCCGCCCCTGGCTGCCCGCGGCCATCCTGTTCGCGGCCAGCATGACCTTCGCCGTCGGATCGACCTGGGACATCCAGTGGCACTCCGATGTCGGGCCCGACACCTTCTTCACGCTGCCGCACCTGTTCATCTACGCCAGTGCGGCGATCGCCGGATTCACCGGTCTCACGGTCATTCTCGTCACCTCGGCTGCGGGCCGGGCGGGGCGGCGGGTGGACGGTGAGCTGGGCGGGCCCGGCATCAGCGTGTTCGGGCGGACGTTCACCGCGCCGCTCGGGTACATGGTGGCGGCGCTGGGCGCAGCGTCGTTCCTGCTGTACGGACTGTGGGATCTGTGGTGGCACAGCCTCTACGGATTCGACGCGATCATCGACTCGCCGCCGCACATCGGGCTGTTCCTGTCCAGCACGGTGATCTCGGTGGGCACGGTGATCGTGTTCGGGGCGGCGCGGGCCCATCGGTGGGGGCGGATCGGCGCGCTGTTCGCGCTGGCGCACCTGGCGACCTCGAGCACCGTCACCGCGCTGGCGGTGCAGCGGCTCAGCACCGGGACCGTGCGATGGACGGTCGCGGTCACCGCGTTCATGGTGATTCTGCTGATGGTCGTGGGTGCGGGATTCCAGCGGTGGGGCGCGACCGTCACCGCCGTGTTCTCCTCGGCGATCCAGGGCGTGTTCTGGTGGTTCGCTCCGTGGGCGGCCCACGCCTACGCCGATTTCGTGGGATTGCCCATGCGCGAACACATCCGGGGTATTCCGGCGACCCCGGCGCTCATTCCGTTCTGCCTGATCCCGGTGGGCATCGTGATCGATCTGCTGCTGCGGCGCACCGACAGCCCGGCGCGCCTGCTGCCCGCGCTGGCCGGTGGGCTCGGCGGGGCGATCATCGGCGGGTTCAATCCCGTGCAGCAGGTGATCATCTACGACGCCCGCCTCTCGCACGCCTCCGTCATCATCGCCACCACGGTCGCAGCCGCGCTGCTGGGTGCGCTCGGCGGCTACCTGGGCTGGCGCTTCGGCGACATGCTGCGGCTGTCCGCCCCGTCCGAGAAGGTCAGCGCATGATCAACCGTCTACTCGCCACCGCCGCAACGATTCTCGCGATTCTCGGGCTGACCGCCGGCACCGCCGCGACGGCGTCGGCGTATCAGCCCGTCAATATCGTGCACACCGAGCACGTGCAGGCCGGGCCCTACTCGCTGACCGTGGGGTTCAGCGAATGGCCTTTGCGCGCAATGCAATCGCTGGACTTCACCTTCATCCCCGACGGCGGCATCGAGGACAAGACCGGCACGCTCACCGAGTACCAGCCCAACGGCAAGGTGCGACGCGCCGAACCGCTGTCGCGGCACCCGCGCAAGCGCGACGTCTGGGGCCTGGACGTGCGCTCCCTGGATGAGCAGGGCGCGTGGACCTTCCACTTCGTCATCGACGGCCCCCAGGGCCGCGGTGAAGGCGATCTGGCGAACCTCCCGGTTCTCCAGCAGCCCGGTCCCCCACTGGGTGTGAGCTGGGCCGTCAGCACGATTCCGCTGATCGGCCTGATCGCCTTCCTCGCCTACGCCTGGCGCCGCAGCCGCCGCCCGGTCACAGCCCCGCAGCCCGTCTGACGGTCAGTCGGCGGCCCCGGCGAACATGCCCGGCTCGTAGGACCCACCCTGCTGATGCAGGATGACACCGAGCCGGTTGGCGGCGTTGATCATGGCCACCAGCGCCACCAGGGCCGCGGTCTGGTTGTCGTCGTAGTGCTTCCGAACCTGCGCCCAGGTCTCGTCGGAGACCCCGAGGTGGGCATCCGCCAGCCTGGTGCCCTCCTCGGCGAAGGCCAGCGCCGCCTGTTCCGCCTCGCTGAACACCGACGCCTCACGCCAGGTCGCCACCAGATTGATCCGAACCGGCGGCTCCCCCGCGGCCGCCAGCTCCTTGGTGTGCGCATCGGTACAAAAGCCACACCCATTGATCTGACTGGCCCGCAAGCTCACCAGCTCCTGAGTCGTTTTCGGCACCTCCGACTGCGTGATCACCAGACTGGCATTCGCAAACCGCTTGGCGAACTTCGCACCGACCTCATTCGCGAACATATCGAGCCGAGCACTCATAGCGTCCATCTCCTTCATCGTCAGTGGGACGACCATGAGGTGCCGGCCACCCCGGATTTGTGACATCGCCCCGCTATGACCCAGGCCACATGTCCCAGCTGCGGCAGACGACCGGCTCGGGCCATGGCACGTAGTGACCTATGGCTTGGACAGAGGCGATGACGACATCGTCCACAGCGGATTGACCGGCCTGCTCGACAGACTGGACCTCACCCACGACTGATCGCCTCCAGCACTCGGACGCACGCGGTTCCGAATACTCCTCGCCCGCAGAAACACCCGATGCCGCGACAGGCGAAATATATTGCAGTGCAGCGCATTCGGATGCGCTCCCGTGCTTCTGGAGTGCGGCTGGGTGGGCGGCAATTCCGCCCACCCAGTCTCGAGAATCAATCTAGTGGGGCCAGCACGCGGGAGCGGTGCTGTCCATCCAACAGTTCGAGCTTCCAGTGGGCACGAGCAGTGGGCCGAACATCCCTAACGCCAACGAGATGAAATACATGGTTTCGGACCTTTCGAAATATGAATAGAACCGGCACAGTAGTTCGCCTTCGCGTCGGTGTGCAGCCCCGACTCCCAGGGGCACTTTCAGTGGTGGATCACCTCACCGAGCCGCGGCAGGACGAGTCGCTTCCAGCTGCGCTCCATGGCGTTGCGCACCATCTTCTGTCGGCGGTCTTCGATGTCGAAACCTGTCTGCGTCAGCAGAAGTCGTGTGCCACGCCCCTGCGGCTGCAGCGTCCAGTCGACGATCCATCGAGCGGGGTACTCGGCCTGCCGATATATCCAGCTGTAGGTCAACTGCTCGCACGGCCGGGCCGCCAGCACCTCGCAAATGATCTCGTTGGGCGATGAGTCCGCGATGGTGAATCGGAAGTGGGTTCCAGCCGAGGCAGCGAACCCGGTCGGTCGAAGCAGCCACCGCTCCAGCAGATCCGGCTCCGTCAACGCGCGCCATACCGCGTCCGGTGGCTGTCGAAAGAAGCTGCCGAGCTCGACTGCGGCGGGATTCAACTGTGGATCAGCAATCACCGGCTCACCACCGCGACGACAGGCGAGGAGGCCTCCAGGCTGCTCAATTCGCCTGGCCTTCCTTGTATTTCGCTTCCATTTCCGCAGCGAGCTGCGGCTTCTCGGCCTCCATCTTCTGGACATAGGCAACGGCGTCGCCGACGGTTCTCAGGCTCGCAAGATCCTCGTCGGGGACCTTCACGCTGTACTTGTCCTCCAGCTGTACAGCGATCTCCACCAGTGACAACGAGTCGATGTCCAGGTCGTCGACGAAAGACTTCTCGATCGCGACCTCGGCGGCCTCGATACCCGTCACCTCCTCGACGATCTCCGCGATGCCGGCGACGATTTCTTCCTGCGTGGTAGCCACGAAACACTCTCCTCGGTGTGACGACATATGCGTAGTACTCCACTCGTCCTCCACGACCGCTTCGGTTTCCGCTGTCGGGGTCGAACGGGAGTGCCCAGTACGCTAAAAGCTCCAGTGGGGTGGAGGTTCAACAGGTTGTGACGGACGACACACAATCCGGTGCGCTGGTGAGCATCGGGGAGTTGGCGCGCAGCACCGGGCTTCCGGTGCGAACGATCCGGTTCTACTGCGACGAAGGCATTCTGGAATCCCAGCGCAGCGCAGGCGGGCATCGGATGTTCGACTCCGACAGCGCCACCGAACGACTGCTGCTGGTGCGGCGGTTGCGCGCGCTCGGCCTCGGGCTGGACTCGATCACCGGCGTGCTGCAGGAAGAGCGGTCGATGGCAGAGGCCATCGCCGCCGAAAGTGCCCGGCTCGATATCGAATTCCGGGCGCTGGCATGGCGGCGGGCGTCACTGCGGGCCATGGAGACGGTTGCCCCGGTGCAGCGGGCCGAGCGACTCGCGTTGCTGGCCGCCGCGCAGGACGGGGGTGCGGTGCACGAATGCCTCGTACGATTCTGGCGGCGCATTCTCGCACCGATACCGCGGTGCGACAGCGACACGTGGGTGTGCTGGAATGTCCCGGAGCCACCTGCTGATCCGTCCGTCGACGAGGTTGTCGCGTATGCCGAATTGGCCGCTCTCGTGGCCGACCCCGACATGAACAGTGCTGTGCGACAGCAGTACTGGCGGAATCGACCGGAGCTGATCCGCGACCCTCGAGCGCTGTACATCAACATGGGCAACGTAATAGTGGACGTGGTGCCACTCGTAGCGGAAGGCGTTCGGCCGCACGCCGGCACCGAACTCGACCGATTCGTCAACGCCCATGCCGAGGCACGAGGGGAACGTGATTCCCCGCGCTTCCGCGAGCAGTTGCTGATCGACGCAACCGATGCCGACCACCGGATTCACCGTTACTGGGCTCTGACAGAACGGTTCTTCGGACCTCGCGTCACTATCGGACGAGCCCACGACTGGCTGTACAACGCGCTGGCTCACTCCACCGACCTCGCCGACGCACAGGCACCCAACCAGCGTTCACTCCCATGAATTCACCACGCTGATCCACATCACCGACGCCATGCGTCATACCTGGCTGCCCACTCTCATATCGCTGACGCGCCGATCGAACCGGCCGACGCGGGCCCTCGAAAGATCCCTATGGTGATTGCCGGGGTGCTCGGGGCGGTCGTAGGGTCATGGGTGCCCCCGGGGTGCCAGGTGTGGCTACGGAAGGTCAACGGGCAGACGTCATCTCGGGCGGCTGACCGACCGCTGGCAGTGCGCGGGAATGCCGAGTGCAGGTTGTCCAGCTGTTGCCGTGCGGACCAGGTCGGAAGGTGTGGACTACCGCCAGTGGTGGTCGCCGAGCGCCGCTGCTTCCGACCCACCGTCAGCGAAGATGACCTGACCGGTTACGAAACGGTTTTCCTCACCGGCAAGCCAGCAGATGAGCTCGGCAACCCATTCCGGACGGCCTGGGAACCCGCCGAAGGGTTGTGGCGCTGCAGTTTCGACTGCCTTGCGCACGTTGTCATCGGCGAAGATCCATGCTGCGGCCGGAGTGTCGACGACACCCGAGGCAACGGCATTGAGCGCTATGCCAACTCCGGCCCACTCGGCGCTCGGAGCGACATTGCGCACCCAGCGGTTCAAGGCACGCTTGGCAACTCCGTAACCAGCGGTCGCGCCACCGGCAGCCGGATTGTTGGCCAGATACGCGACGGCAGCAGCCTCGTCGCCGTCGAGGCATGCCTGCATGATGCGTTCGTCCGCAGGTGCCAGCGACGATGTCGACGACACAGCCACCGCTCGCGGCGCGGGACTTTGCGCCAGCAACGGACGAAGGCCCTCCAACGTCGCGACAGCGCCGAAGTAATTCGTTTCCAGCATGCCGGTCCTGCCGCCGCCCGCGATCGCCAGCACCGCATCGATCGGCCCGAGCTCACTCACCTGGTCGACGAGTGAGCGACGACCTCGAGGCGTGGACAGATCAGCTTGGACCTCAGCGTCTTCGAGATCGCATCCGATGACCCTGGCACCGCGTTCACGGAGCAGCGCAGCAGTCGCCGCGCCGATTCCCGATGCCGAACCGGTAACCACATAGGTACGTCCGGCGGTCCCTGCCTGCGATGTCATCGCGCCCCTTCTCATCACCCGACCGGCACCATGCACTCACACCTCGTCGATGCCGGAACAACCCCAACACCCTACGTAGGCGTCGCCACGGTGCGCACCCAGAGAAGCCCCGAGACACCCGCGCGCAGTCCGTCGGGGATCTCTGTGGCCAGCAGCGTAATTGCCCGACCTCTCACGGGTCACGGCCTATTCGCGGGTTACGCACCGCCGCGTCTCGGCCTCCGCCGGAGCACTGCCGTGTGGCCATTGCTAGCCGATATCGGCGACGACGAACATCGGTGTCTGGTCGTCGGCCTCTGCCACCAGGGTTCCGTAGGTATCCCACAGGGCGGCGCGGCCGCACCCGGTGACCGGGCCCGCCGGCCCCACCTGGTTGGCAAGGACCACGTAAACGTTCGCACGGTCTGCGATGCCTGGATATATCGACGCACGTTCGGCAATGCCGCGACCGGTGCCGTACAGAGCGCTGGCCAGATGGACGTCACAGCCATCGTCGGCGATTCGGCCGACCAAGTCGGGGAAATGGTTGTCGAAGCAGGTGGCAAGCGAGAAACGTAAACCCTGGAGTTCGAAGCGGCCGTCTTTGTCCACGGAGGTGAAGAACTGCTGCTCTTCCTCAAACAAATGCTGTTTGTGATAAGTGGTGAGCAGATCGCCGGCGGCGCTGTAGACGTAAGTGGCGATCACGGGACGGTGACCATCGAGATCGGGGGCAGCGCAGTTCACAACGGTCGCTATCCCGGTGGTGCGCAGCGGATCCAGGCGAGGGTCATCGGCGCGGAGCCACAACCTCTCATCGGCCGCGATGGCGGCCAGTTCGTATCCGGTCACCGCCAGCTCCGGAAACACGATCAGCTCGGCTGAGTCTGCGCCTGCCTGTTCAGCGAGCCTGACCATTTGTCCGATATTGGCCCGGACATCGGTAGGTGCGCAAGTGAACTGTGCCGCCGCGACTCTCATGCGCCGCAGACTACGCCGCACAATGTGAACGCAGTGACCTACGCGGTCGATGCCTTCCTCGATCCGGTGTGCCACCCCCTCCAGCCTCCGCCCGCCTGCCATCACTATTCGCCCGATGGTGGATACGGGATCGGGCCGACAGCACAGGCTGGTCGGCATCGAATGCTCAAAGTGGGTACCCAATTTCGATCATGTCTGCTGCACGCGAATTCCTCGACACCGCAGGCCGGCGCCTGAGCCCGCGCCAAATGATCATCCGCGACACTCTCGACGCCCTGGACAACGTCGCCACCCTCACCAACGCCTATACTCCCTGAGCCATCCTCGGCCTGCGCGGTGCGTCACGTCCGCACATCGGCTCACCGTGCACAGCCGAGGGAGCCTGATCTCTCCAAAATGATTTGCAGTGTTGGCACTTTCAGCGAATTCCAGGCGCGACGGTCAGCGCGGCGGGATGCGCAGTCGCAGAGCCTCGCCTTTCCGGGCATAGGTCCGCCGACAGCCATCCCTGTTCGCCAGGCCGTCGAGAACACGGCGGAGGAAAAAGGAAGCCCGGCCGCGCGCCAACCAGCGTGGAACATGACCGAGCAGAGGAGTTCAGCAATGGTAGCGACCGAGCAGGATCAGTTCTTCCACACACTGATCCAGTCGGCCCAGCGACTATCGTTCGACCCACGATGTCCGGAGCTGTATGAGCCGGGGCCCGACACCGATCAGTGCTATGGAATGACCGCGCAGTGGTCGCCGCTGTTCGACACCCCGATCTGGGCGTCGATGTCGGAGCAGCAACGAATCCTGTTGACCCGATGCGAAGTAGCGCAGTTCCTCGGCATCGCGATCTGGCTCGAAGTCGGACTACAAGTCGCGCTGTTGCGCGCCAATCACGGTGCCGACCCCGCTCGCCCCGACATCGCGTTTCTGCTCAACGAATGCGCCGACGAGAACCTGCATTCGCTGATGTTCATCAAGGGCGTCGAGAGCATCGGAGCACACTTCTATCCCCACGACCGGCTGCAGAAACTGTTGGGCCGGCTGTTCGCAATGTTCGCGTGGCACGAGGTCGCCTATGGGATCGTGCTGGCCGGGGAGGAAATCTTCGACGCCATGCAACGCGACTGGATGACAGACGCCACGGTCGCCGACGCGATACGCCGCACCTCCTACATCCACGTCGTCGAGGAATCACGGCACATGGCCTTCGCCCGCCGCCGCATTCGCGACCAGCTCACCACCATCTCGCGGCCACGACGGTTCCTGAGCACGATCGCCATCGCCGTCGGAACCCACGTCGTGGCGAAGAGCCTGATCAACCGGCGCGTCTACGAAGAACTCGGACTGCGCTGGCCGGAGGTGAAATCCGCGATCGACGCCAACGAGCACCACCGCATGATGTTCCGCTCGGCCACCGCCTCGTTCATCGAGTTCCTCCACCGCGAAGGCCTGCTCAACCGGGTCGCTCGACGCATCTACCGCGCCTCGAACCTGCTCTGACCTCTCGAAAGCGATTATGGCCCACGTCATCCTGGGACACTGCTGCAAGGACGTCTCCTGCCTGAATGCGTGTCCGCGCGACTGCATCCGCCCCCGACCCGGCGACACCGACTTCGCCACCACGCCGACACTGCACATCGACCCGAACTCCTGCATCGACTGCACCGCCTGCGTCGACGCCTGCCCCACCTCAGCGATCAAAGCCGACCACGCCCTCACCGCGACCGAACAACACCATCTCCGCCGCAACAGCGACTACTTCGCAAACACCAGGCCCCGAACCACACCCGGCCGGCGACCAGCAACGCCGCTCCCACGGCCTTCGGGCGTCGGTGACCGACGGCCCCGCATCGCAGTCGTCGGCGCCGGCCCCGCCGCCATGTACACCATTCGTGAGCTGCTGCGACGGTCCAGCTTCGTCGACGTCACCGTCTACGAACGCCACGCCCACCTCGGCGGCCTGCTGCGTACGGCCATTGCACCCGACACCGGCCTGCGCGAAATGCTGAGCCTGTTCGATGTGCCATTCGGCGACGATCGGGTCCACGTCGTCTACAACACCGAGATCGGCCGCGATCTCTCCCTCGACGCCTTGCGCCGCCGGTTCGACGCGGTGGTCTTCGCCCACGGCGCCTCGATTCCCCGCCCCCTCACCCGATCCGACTCGACAATGCCCGCCGGTGTGTGCGACGCACTCGATGTCCTTGCCGGCGTGAACAACCCATCCCCCACCGCGCCGCCGACCCTCGGGCCGCATTGCCTCATCGTCGGCGGCGGAAACGTCGCCCTCGAAGTGATCAGACACCTCGCCCACCGACACAGCACATCTCCGAGCATCGCCGCACTGACACAGGTGACCGTTCTGTCCCGTGCCTGCGCAGACCGGTCCGCATTTGCCACCCCCGCCATGCAGGACATCCTGGCCCTGCCCAATCTGTCGATACACACGACCAGAACCCTGGAACATGAACCCGGCTCCGCAGCCGACCAGCCGCTGAGACCGGCGATGGACCACCTGGCCAATCCGAACGACCGAGACGACACCCGGCTGCCAGTCGTGTTCTGCTTCGAACAGCACGTGACGAACATCGAGTCGACGGGCACCGGCGAATTGACCGTGTATACGACCGGCGGGCACACGTTCCTGGCCAGCACGGTGGTTCGTGCCATCGGGTTCCGCACGGCACCTATCGACGGACTCCCCGAAACACACAACGGTCAGATCCTCAACCGAAACGGCAGAGTCATTTCTCCGACAACCAGGGATCCTTTGCGCGGCTTGTACGTCGTCGGATGGGCCAAACGCGGTGCGCACGGTGGAATCGGCGAGAACCGCGTCTGCGCCGCCGAAACAGTCGAGCAACTCGCGATCGACCTGCATCTGACCCGCCCGACCCACCAGAGGGGCACGGCCATGTGAGCTGGTTCGCACTCAAACCTCCACGCCGACATCATCATCCACGCGGTGATGCCGTGCCCCATGAAGCCCGAGCCGCATTTCGCGCTGATCGGACCTGCCAGCGCGGCTGCCGAGTTGCGGGCGACCGGTGCAATCCCGCACAAGCCGCTGTCGAACAGCAGTTTCGCGCCAATTCCTCAGCCGTAGTGGACGTTCAGAACGGTTGGACCGGCCGTTCATCCGCGACGTGGTCGAAGACTTCAGCAAGTGACCTAGCCCGTCTCGGTGGTCATGGACCTCGAGGGTCGGGCTCGGGTGGCGTGGATCATCACCGACCACGGTGAACCGTATCCTGGTGTGGTGCTTGCGCTTTACAGTGCTGCGGTCGCCCTTGTCACCGGTGCTACGTCGGCGTGGTTGAGCTACTATTTCGGCTCGCGGAAAGAGCTCTTCGCTTGGCAGCGGGAGCAGGCTCTGCGGTGGGATGGCTCGCGGCGAGAGGCGTACTCCGCGTATGCGGCAGCCGTCAAACGTGAGGTCCGGATCCACGTCAAGATGGCTGCTTCCAAGCATCCTGAGCTCTGGCCCGGCCATGAGGTGCTGGATATTTCGACAGGGTGGCCACTTTTGGTGACTGCGGAAGACGAGCGGGCTGCGTTGCTGGAGTCGATTCTGCTGCTGGCCGATGGGCCGACTGTGGCTGCGGCTCGTGAGTGGCAGCAGAAGGTGTGGGAACTCCGCCGGCTGCACAATGACACGTCGATCACCGCGGAGTCGGTGCGGCAAGCGCTGGCGGGAACTTCCGATGCGCGAGACCGCTTTTACGCGTGTGCCCGGGCTGATCTGGGAATCCTGGCCCCGCTGCCGAGCCCGGCGCCGCTTCCGCATCAGAGGGAGGTCACCAGTTCAGCTGAGGTGGAGCCAGGCCTCAGCGATCATGCTCCCTCGGCTTGACCGGCGGCAGATCCGGCAGCGGCAGGACCGCACGGCGGGCATAGGTTTCCTCGGGATGGATCGTGATGACGTCCAGCCGCCGCACCAGTGAGCTGGGTATCTGCCCGTCGGTGAAATGCTCCGGTCCGGGAACGATGACCGCTTCCGCGTCGAGGCGGGTCGCCTGGGCCTTCAGCCGGGCCAGCGGCGGCCGGCCCGATTTCGGGTCGTAGACGACCACCTCGGCCAGGTCGTAGCCGTAGCGCTCGGCGAGCCTCCGCACCTGGGTCTCGTCCCAAAGCTGGCCCATCCCGGACACATCCGTCCGGAGATAGCCGAGACATGTTGGCTTGTATCGCATGATCACCCCTGACTCCTGGTGTCCGTCGAGCGCGATAGTTCCGTAGAAGTCCACATAGAACCCGGCACAGTCGTCGTCCTCTCCCCCAGCGTCCCGGAGTTCGATCAGACCACCTGGGAACTCGAAGAGCCTTGCACTCCTCCACATCTCGATCTCCCGTCTGCCGTTCGATTGGCAACTCAGGACCGGGAGATACACGTCCGAACCTGAGCGCCTGCCCCGACGGTACGAACACGAGCCTGGCGGGAGCCATCAGTGTGCTCGACTTTGCTGCAAATCTTTCACGTTGGCCCACGTCCGAGCTGACCGGGGAACTATGGTTGATGCACGGGAAAACCTGCGCACACTGCTAGACAGGGGGCAGCATCATGCGCCTTTCGTTTCTTGGTAGGGGCGGTTCCGATGTCGGGCAATGCCCAGCGCTCTACCTCACCGATTGCGGCACCTATGTCGTCGTGGGGTGGATGACCGATCGGCTCGAGACCGTGGAGATCCCACACCTTCTACTCGGTTTCCTCGCGCCCGACACTTTCATCGGCGTGGCTCTTTCCGACACGGGCCGGGGAACGTTCACGCTGACCGGAAATCCGATGTGCGACCCAGAGATCGTGGACGAGCTCGCTATGGAACCAAACGAGACAGCGATCGAGGTCCCAGTGGCGGAGAGGAGCTTCTACGGTGCTACTACTGCCGCATGATCCGCCCGACTGGGTGAGCCTGTTCCGCGACTGCAAGCACGACGCGTTCCATCTGGAAGTCAGGGACGCCTATGCGGTACCGCAAGAGTCCGAACGGTTCCGCCGTTTCCTGGCCGGCGAGCCCGCTCTCCCGGATGAACACAAGGACCGATGGAACAACCTGATCCGAGAGACCACCGGCCGAGGGGTCGTCGTCAGCAGGATTCGCGTAGTCACCGAACCGATTACCGACTACCACCGCTGGCTGCTGTCGGTGACCCACACCAACACGACAGCCGGTGAGGACATCCGTTATGTTCCCAGGCAACTCGCGGGAACAGTCCCGACGGACGACTGGTGGCTCATCGACAACGAGAGGGTTGTCTACAACCTGGTGAACGAGAACGGGAAACCGGCGGGACTCGCGGTGACGACCGATCCGGGAATCGTCGCATACTCCCGCGGCGTGAAGAACCGACTGTGGGAGCTGAGCACGCCTTTCGCCGAATACGTCGAGAACGAGCACGCCCGACAGTGACGAGCGGCGTTCAAGATGCGAGGGAAGCTCTCGGGCTACGTCTGCGGGAGCTTCGCCTCAGGGCGAGTCTCACCGGGCGAAGGTTGGCTCGGCTGTGCGGTTGGCATGAGTCGAAGGTCAGCAAAATCGAATACGGGCGAATCACACCGACCGATGCGGACATCCGGGCCTACTGCCTGCACACCGACGCGGACAATCAGGTGGCGGATCTGCTGGCAACCCTTCACACGATCGATACCGCTTACCTCGAATGGCGACGCATCCTCGGCACCGGATTGAAGCATCGTCAACAGAAAGCGCTGAAGCTCGAAGCCGACGCAATCCACATTCGCGACTACCAGCCACAGATCATCCCCGGCCTTCTCCAGACCGCGGAATACGCAGAAGCGAAACTACGGCGCGGCATGGAGTTCCATCAGATACCCGACGATGTCGACGAGGCAGTATCGAAACGCATGGAACGCCAACGCATCCTGTACCAGCGGCACCACCTGTTCCACTTCCTCATCGCTGAGCAAGCGTTGTACACCACGGTCGGCACCAACTCCATCATGATCGGCCAACTCGACCGGTTGGCCACCATCCTCGGGATGCCCCGCGTCACCCTCGGAATCATCCCGGTAACCGCTGAGGCGCTGGTCGTTTCGACGAACTTCGCCATGTTCGACAACCGCCTCGTCATGGTGGAAGGAACGGCGGCGGAGCTGACGATTACTCAGCCCCGAGAGATCGCGACCTACAGCCGGGCGTTCAAAGGGCTTGTCGGCCAATCGGTAACCGGCGAACCGGCTCGAGTGCTGATCCGCAACGCCATCGAGTCACGGTCCGGTTAGGCGAAGGCCAGCCGCCGCAGCACCTTGTGCGCCGGTTCCCGATGCGATCACTGCCGGCTGGGAATTCGATCGTGCGGCGGGTGGGGGCGTGTGGTCCAATCGGGGCGTGATGATGTTTGCGCAGGGCTGGTGGCCGCTGTCTCAGCGACTTTGAACTGTGCGTTTGGGCCGCCACATCGGGCGGCCATGATTCGTGTTCTGCGGCTTCCTGTTCCGGTCGGTGTGGCTGATTCGAGAGGAAGAGATTGCGGATGGGTTTCGGGGATGACGCGGGCTTCGGCAATGAGGTGGGCGGATTTCTGATCACCTCGCGGGGGCTGGATGAGTATCGGGCGATGTTCGGTCTCGGGGCAGCAGATCTCGGGGGTCGGATCCTCGATTGCCCTGCTGGGGCGGCGAGCTTCGCCGCCGAGGTGGCGGGGTTCGGGGGTGATGTGACCGCCTGTGATGCAGCGTATTTCGAGGTCGATGGCCTCGAGGTCGGGGAGGTTTGCCGAGCCCAGACCGATCTAGGCGACCGGTACGTCCGGGCCCGTACGGGCGACTACTGCTGGACGTTCTTCGCCGATCCGGATGATCACCATCGGCGGCGGCGCTCGGCGGTCGAACTCTTCGTCGCCGATCGGCAGCGAAATCCGGATCGATATGTTCCTGCGGAGCTGCCTCGACTTCCGTTTCCTGACAACGCCTTCGACTTGGTGCTGAGCTCACGTCTGCTCTTCTCCTATGCCGACGGGCTCGGATTCGACTTCCACGTGCGCGCGATCACCGAGCTGGTCCGGGTCAGCCGCGGCGAAGTGCGGATCTTCCCTCTGGTGCCCACCGGATCGGCAGAGGTCTATTCGCGGTTGGATGAACTGCGCGGCGACCTTCTGGAACTCGGTATCACCAGCGACGTCGTCGAGGTCGAGTACGAATTCCAGATGGCGCCGATCAAATGATGGTGTGCCGCACGGACCCTCGTGACAGTGAGTGATCGCGTCCGAGCCCAGGCATTGAGGGCGCTGAGGATGTTGGGACGGGCCCTTCCAGAGTTGGGCTTCCCAGCAGCATCCGTCAGCGGGCCAAGGGCCGGGCGTTCGCGAGGATCGCATCGACCGTTTCGCCGACGGTGAGGTCGGAGCTGTCGAGCCACAGACCGAGGGGCGGGGTTTCGGCGCGCAGGACGCTGTCCAGGTCGTTTACGGTGAAGGTTCCGTACGCGTTCTTCGGGCGGGCGGCCTCGCGCCGCGCCACCGCGTCCGGACTCGGCGCGAGCACCACGACGTAGAGCGGATCGGTGCGGATCCGGCCGATCAGGTAGGGCAGCAGGTCGCCGAGCACGACATCCTGCACCACCGCCGTGAACCCCGCCGCCGCGTAGGAGTCGGCCACCTCGGCGGCGAGGCGGTGCCGCAGGCGGAGCTGTTCGAGCGCTTCGGGACTCGGATCGGGGGTCATGTCGGCGCGCCCGCCCACCAGGAAACGCCGGAAGATGTCACCGCGCACATGGGCCGAGCGCGGCAGCCGCTCGGCGAGGGCCTGCGCCACGGTCGATTTCCCGGCGGCTTGAATACCGGTGATCAGATAGACGGCGGCGGATTCACCAGGACCGGGCATGGTCCGGACGGTAGCCGACGGGCCGCCACGTCCGCAGCGACATTTCCGCTCCCGGCGAGTCGCCCGACTCTCCGGCCGTGAGTAACAGCGCTGAGTACTTCGGCGGATTCGGCGTGCCGCGTCGGTCAATACTGTTGCGGTGTCGGCATATTCGGGAGGAAAGGCGGCACGGCGATGAACTCTCCGCACTGGCAGGGGTCCGAGGCCTCGCGACGGGCGGTTCGGGCAGCCCAGGAATCGGGACGGCTGGCACGCGGCGGGGGCGGTGGCGGAGCCGGCGGCGGGTGCTTGACGAGCACTGTCCTCGCACTGCTGATCGTCCTGGGTCTCGCCGCGCCGATCGCGTGGCGGATTCTCACCGAAGCCGGCCTCTAGCGCCGGCCGGCGCTGCGCGACACATCGAGCCGTTCGCCCACGCGGCACCGGCCTCCAGCTCCGAAACGGTACGGACACGCGGGTGATCACTTGCCGTATTCGGGCACACACGGAGCCCGGGTTCGCCTAGCGTGAGCGGGGTTGACGTCGAGAGGGGTCAAGAATGCGGGCCGGGATGCTGAGCGTGGCGGAGCTGGTGGCGCGGGTCGAGGCGGGAACGCTGGACACGGTGCTGGTGGCCATGACCGACATGCAGGGGCGATTACAGGGAAAGCGTTGTTCGGCACGGTATTTCGTGGAGGAGGTGCTGGATCGGGCGACGGAGGCGTGCAACTATCTGCTGGCCGTCGACGTGGAGATGACCACGGTCGAGGGCTACGAGATGTCCTCCTGGGACACCGGCTACGGCGATTTCGTGCTGCGCCCGGACCTGGGCACGCTGCGGCTGGTGCCGTGGTGGCCGGGCACCGCGCTGGTGCTCTGCGACGTCGAGCAGGTGGACCCGCACGGCCGGCCCGGGCAGCCCGTGGCCGCCTCACCACGGCAGGTGCTGCGCGCCCAGCTGGATCGCCTGGCCGAGCGCGGCCTGTCCGCCTATGTCGGCACCGAACTCGAATTTCTCGTCTTCGACGACACCTACGAGTCCGCCTTCCGCAGCGGCTACCGCGATCTCACCCCCGCCAACCAGTACAACGTCGACTACTCGATGCTCGGCACCGCCCGCATCGAACCGCTGCTGCGCCGCATCCGCACCGACATGTCCGGCGCGGGAATGTATGTCGAGTCCGCCAAGGGCGAATGCAATCCCGGCCAGCACGAGATCGCCTTCCGCTACGACGAAGCCCTGGTCACCTGCGACAACCACACCATCTACAAGACCGGTGCCAAGGAGATCGCCGCCCAGGAGGGCCGCAGCATCACCTTCATGGCGAAATACAATGAGCGGGAAGGCAATTCCTGCCACATCCACCTGAGCCTGCGCAACAGCGCGGGCGAGCCGGTCTTCGCCGACGGCGACGACCCCTCGGCCCTGATGCGCCACTTCATCGCGGGCCAGCTGGACTGCCTGCGCGAACTCACCTACCTGCTGGCCCCGAACATCAACTCCTACAAACGATTCCAGGCCGGCAGCTTCGCGCCCACCGCCCTGGCCTGGGGCCGCGACAATCGCACCTGCGCCCTGCGCGTCGTCGGCCACGGCCCGTCGCTGCGCCTGGAGAACCGGATCCCGGGCGGCGATGTGAACCCGTATCTGGCGGTCGCCGCGGCCATCGCGGCCGGTCTGCACGGCATCGAGCAGCAGCTCCCGCTGGAGCCGGAGTTCCACGGCAACGCCTACCGTTCGCACCGCCCGCGCGTCCCGCACACCCTGCGCGAGGCCGCGCAGCTGTTCGGCGACAGCAAGATCGCCCAGAAGGCGTTCGGTCCGGAGGTGGTGCGGCACTACCGCAATGCCGCGCAGGTCGAGCTGGACGCCTTCGACGCGGCGGTGACCGACTGGGAGCGGATTCGTGGCTTCGAACGACTCTGACCCCGGCCGCCGGCCCGTCATCGGCCTGCCCACCTACTCCGAACGCACCCGCTTCGGCCACTGGGACGTCGACGCCGCGGTGCTGGCCCGCACCTACGTCGACCTGACCGAACGCGCGGGCGGCATCCCGGTCCTGTTGCCGCCCACCGGAACTCCGCGCCCCGAGCTCGTCGACCGCCTCGACGGCCTGGTGCTCACCGGCGGCGCGGACCTCGATCCCGCCCGCTACGGCGCGCCACCGCATCCCGCCACCCGCGGACTGCGCCCCGACCGCGACGAGTCCGAGTTCGGGCTCTTCGCGCTCACCCGCGCCGCGGGCCTGCCGGTCCTGGCCGTCTGCCGCGGACTGCAAGTGGTGAACGTCGCCCTGGGCGGCACCCTGCTGCAACACGTCCCGGATGCCGTGGGGCACACCGACCACTCCCGCTCCCCCGGCGTCTTCACGGTCAACACCGTCAGCACTGTTCCCGGCAGCCGCCTCGCCGCCATCGTGGGCCCCGAGGCGAAGGCGCACTGCCACCACCATCAGGCCATCGGCACGCTCGCCCCCGGCCTCACCGCCACCGGGCACTCAGCGGACGGCATCATCGAGGCCGCGGAGACCCGCGACGGCCCGTTCCTGCTGGGCGTGCAATGGCATCCCGAGGAGAACCCGACCGACCTCCGCCTCATGCGGGCCCTGGTCGACCATGCGGCACAGTACCGAAAGGAGCGCACCCCGTGACAACCACCGACATCGTCAATCCCGCCACCGAGCAGGTGCTGGCCACCATCGCCGCGGCCGACACGGCCGCCACCGACGCCGCCATCGAACGCGCGCACCGGGCGACGGCGAGCTGGCGCGCCGTCACCCCCGGCGACCGGGCGCGGCTGCTGCGCCGCTTCGCCGAGGCGGTGGACGCCGAGATCGAGCAGCTGGCCCGGCTCGAGGTCAGCAATGCCGGCCACACCATCGGCAATGCCCGCTGGGAGGCCGGCAATGTCCGCGACGTCCTGCACTACAGCGCGGGCATGCCGGAACGCCTGCTGGGCAATCAGATTCCGGTCCCGGGAGGGGTGAACATCACCTTCTGCGAGCCGCTGGGCGTGGTCGGCGTCATCGTGCCCTGGAACTTCCCCATGCCCATCGCGGCCTGGGGCTTCGGTCCCGCGCTGGCCGCCGGGAACACCGTGGTGCTCAAACCGGCCGAGCTCACCCCGCTCACCGCCATCCGGCTCGGCGAGCTCGCCGTGGAGGCGGGCCTGCCCGAGGACGTCTTCCAGGTGATCCCGGGTCGCGGCGCGGTGGTCGGGGCCCGCTTCGTCACCCATCCGGCCGTGCGCAAGGTGGTGTTCACCGGTTCCACCGAGGTGGGCAGGCAGATCATGGCCGGCTGCGCCGAGCAGGTGAAGCGGGTGACCCTCGAATTGGGCGGCAAGAGCGCCAATATCGTGTTCGCCGACGCGGACCTCGAGCGCGCCGCCGCCACCGCGCCCTACGGCGTCTTCGACAATGCCGGTCAGGACTGTTGCGCCCGCTCCCGGATCCTGGTGCAGCGCAGCGTTTTCGACCGTTTTCTGGGACTGCTCGAACCCGCGGTCCAGGGCGTGCGGGTGGGCGATCCGTCCGACGAGTCGACCGAGATGGGCCCCCTCATCTCCGCCGCCCACCGCGACCGCGTCGCCGGATTCCTCGAACCGTCGACCAAGGTGGCGTTCACCGGCGCCCGCCCCGACGGCCCCGGATACTGGTTCGCCCCCACCGTCGTCCTCCCGTCGAGCCCCGAGGACCGGGTGCTCACCGAGGAGGTGTTCGGCCCGGTGGTGGCGGTGGTGCCCTTCGAGGACGAGGCCGACGCCCTGCGCATCGCCAACGACACCGCCTACGGCCTGTCCGGCTCCATCTGGACCAGCGATGTCGGGCGGGCACTGCGGGTGGCCCGCGGGGTCGAGGCCGGGAACCTGTCGGTGAATTCCCATTCCTCCGTGCGCTATTGGACGCCGTTCGGCGGATTCAAGCAGTCCGGGCTGGGCCGCGAACTCGGCCCCGACGCCGCCCGCGCCTTCACCGAGACCAAGAACGTCTTCCTCGCCACCGAGTAACCCGCCCCTCATCGAAGGAGATACGTTGCAGCGCTTACAGGATCGAGTCGCGGTCGTCACCGGCGGCGGCAGCGGCATCGGGCTGGCCACCGTCCGGCGTTTCGCCCAGGAGGGTGCGAAGGTCGTGGTCGCCGATATCGACGCCACCAGCGGCGAGGCCGCCGCGGCCGAGGCCGGCGGGCTCTACGTGAAGGTCGACGTCACCGACGAGGAGCAGGTGCGGGACCTGTTCCAGGCCGCCGTCGACAGCTACGGCGGCCTCGACATCGCATTCAACAACGCGGGCATCTCACCGCCGGAGGACGATTCGATCCTCACCACCGGCATCGACGCCTGGAAACGGGTGCAGGAGGTCAATCTGACCTCCGTCTACCTGTGCAGCAAGTACGCCATCGAGCACATGCTCGAACGCGGCCGGGGCTCGGTCATCAATACCGCGTCCTTCGTGGCCGTCATGGGCGCGGCCACCTCCCAGATCTCCTACACCGCCTCCAAGGGCGGCGTGCTGGCCATGAGCCGGGAGCTGGGAGTCCAGTTCGCGCGCCAGGGCATTCGCGTGAACGCGCTGTGCCCCGGACCGGTCAACACTCCCCTGTTGCAGGAGCTGTTCGCCAAGGATCCCGAACGCGCCGCGCGCCGCCTGGTGCACATTCCCGTCGGGCGGTTCGCCGAGCCGGAGGAGATCGCCGCCGCCGTGGCCTTCCTCGCCAGCGACGATTCCTCCTTCATCACCGCCTCGCAGTTCATGGTCGACGGCGGTATTGCGGGCGCGTACGTGACACCCCTGTAGCGCAACGGTTTTCGGGCGCTGCGGTTCAGGCGCCGACGGGGTCCTGGTCGACCTCCGGCGGCTCCTCCACGGTTCGTCTGGGCCCGGTGAACCAGCGCCGGGCCGAGACGAACCACCAGACGGCGATCGCGCCCACCACCCCGACCAGGGTGAGGGGCGCGTAATTCACCGCGTTCCAGGTGAATCCGTCCACCCACGGATACCCGTGATCGTCGGTCGGCAGGATGAACAGCACGCTGATGATCACGATCCAGACCAGCGCGATGATCCCGATCGGCCGATACCAGCGGCCCAGCTGCCACGGCCCGGCCTGGAATCGGTTGCCGCGCAACAGCCGCAGCAGCACCGGAATCCCGTAGGCGATGTACAGGCCGATGGTGGCCACCGAGGTGGCGGCGGCGTACGCGGTCGGGGCATTGGCGGCGGGCACCAGCATCGACGGAATCAGCAGGATGAACGCGAACACCGAGACGAAGAAGACCGCGTTCACCGGCACCCGGCGGGCCGACAGCTTCGCCCACAGCTTGGATCCCGGCACCGCGCCGTCGCGCGCGAAGGCGAACAGCATGCGGGAGGCCGCGGTGACCGAGGCATAGCCGCAGAACAATTGGGCGACGGCGGCAATGATCAGCAGCAGCCCCGACCAGAACGAATTCAGCGAATTCTGCAGGATGTAGATGACCGGATAGCCGCTGTTCTTGGCCGGATCCAGCGCATCGTCGAGATTCGGGATCGCGAACGTCACCGCCATGATGAGCAGATAACCCGCGACGGCCGACACCACAATGGTGTTGATGATCCCCTTGGCCGCCATGCGCGAGGCGTCGTGCGTCTCCTCCGACATGTGCGCCGACGCGTCGTATCCGGTGAACGTGTACTGCGCGTGCAGCAGCCCGAGCAGGAAGCTGAACGCCACCCCGCCGAACCCGATCGCGCTGTTGTCCACGGTCTTGGTGAACACGAAGCCGATGCTCTGGTGGTGGCGCACACCGAAACCCAGCACCACCACGAAGATGGCCACACCGCCCACATGCCACCAGGCCGACACATTGTTGATGACCGCCGACAGGTGCGGGCCGATGATGTTCAGCACCGCGTGCAGCACCAGGATCCCGGAGAACACCGCGAAGATGGCAGTGCGGTCGGTCCCGATATCCCATCCGATCACATTCAGCACCACGGTGGTGAAGATGGCCGCGCCGTAATCGATGGCCGCGGTCACCGCGATCTGCCCGATCAGGTTGAACCATCCGGTGAACCAGCCCCACACCGGCCCGCCCAGCTCCGAAGCCCACCAGTACAGTCCGCCCGATGTCGGATAGGCCGAGGCCAATTCGGCCATGGCCAGCCCGACGAACAACACCATGACCGAGACCAGCGGCCAGCCCCATGCCATGGTTATCGGCCCGCCATTGGACAGGCCGATCCCATAGCTCGCCAGGCCGCCGGTGAGAATCGAGACAATGGTGAAACTGATCGCGAAATTGGAGAATCCGGACCAGGATCGCGCCAATTCCTGTTTGTAACCGAGTTCGGCGAGCCGCCGTTCATCATCGGATCGAGGCTGGGTTGCGGTCATGCTAGCTCCCGAGTGAAAACACCGCCCTCACACGGCGTTTGCCAGGAGCCCAGTGTGCGGTAATCCAGTGCCGAACCGCAGGCCAACGGGCAAACTAGTCGCCCGGTTCGGAAACCCCGAGGGGCTCGCGGCGCAGGACCAGCTTGGTGGTGTGCGCCGTGTACGCCGCGGGCGCGTCCTCCCGAGCGGCGGTCATCGTGGTCACGATCTCGGCCGGAATATCATGGTGGGCAACGAAATCCAGCACCTCTGGCAGGATGGGCCGGACATTCGAGACGCCGATCTTCACGGTCGCGTCGGTGGCGTACATGTGCATGAGCGGGACCTTTGTCCCCACCGGCAGGTAGTAGCCGACCGGCTGACAGCATCCGCCCGGCCCGAGCGAACGCAGCGCGAGATCGACTCCCGCCGCCGTGAACGTGCCCTCCACCGCGATGTCGTAGTCGCGGCGCGGGGCACCCACACCCGCAGCGCCTCACTCTGACCGCATCTACGTGCTCCTTTGCTTCCGGCCGACCGCCTATAACAGTCGTTATAATCGATGGACGATACTCTATGACAGTTGTTATAGACAAGGAGGAGCGGTGGCGGGGACGCCGGGCGAGGCCGCGGATTCGCGCGGCAAACTCGTGGCCGGGGCGGCCGACATGATCCGGCGGCGCGGCCTGAACGCGACCAGTGTGCGCGAGCTCGCCAAATACGCTCGCGCGCCACTGGGTTCGACGTACCACTACTTCCCCGGCGGCAAGACCCAGCTCGCGACCGAGGCGGTCACCTTCGCCGGGGATCTCGCGGCGACCCTGCTCGCCGGCGAACTGGACCAGGGGCCGATCGAGGGGATGCGCGCCTTCCTGCGGATGTGGCGGAAGGTCGTGGTGGACACCGACTTCCGGGCCGGGTGCCCGGTACTGGCGGTCGCCGTCGAGGACTTGCCCGAGGCCGAGGACGCACCACGCGAGGCGGCCGCTGCGGCCTTCAGCCGCTGGACCGAACTGCTGACCGACTCGATGTGCGCCCACGGGGCCGAACGCGCCGAGGCCGAGCGCACGGCCACCCTGATCGTCGCCGCCGTCGAGGGCAGCGTGGCCATGTGCCGCGCACAGCAGAGCACGGAGCCCTTGGATCGCATTGCCACTCAGCTGGAACCGCTTGTGCGGTCGACAATTACGCGCGACCGAACTTGAGATCCCAGCTCCCGCCCGAAGCGCGCCGATCCGTGCCGCAGGGAGCAGGGTGGTGAATCAGACCGCGCGAAGTCCCGCCGCAGTGACCGATACCAGCCGTCCCACCGCGGCCTCCGACGTCGCGTCGGCCGCGGCCGACAGGGCGTGCAGGCAGTAGGCGGCCAGTTCGTCGGGCGGGACGTCGGTGCGCAGTTCGCCGGTGGCGGCACCTTCCTCGATCAGCTGCCGGAGCAGGGCGCGCAGCTGGTTCAGGGCGGCGACGATGTGCTCGTCGGGATGGAGGAATCTCACCAATTCCCGGTCGTGGCTACCGGTTTGGCGGGTGATGTGCGCGTAGGCGGTGAGGACGGCGTCGAGGCGGCCGCTCGCGCTGCCCTCACCGTCGCGGACCTTGACCAGCTCCCCGAGGTGGGCCTCGATCCGGCGGGCGTGCCAGGTGCGCAGAATGGTCTCGACATCCGGGAAGTACTTGTAGAGGGTGGCCCGTCCGATGCCGGCGCGAGTGGCGATCTGCGACATGGTCACCCCGCGCAGCCCCTGTTCGAAGGCCAGGGCCGCGGTGGCATCGAGGATCGCGTCCCGCACCTCGCGGCGATGGGCGTCGATCGTCTCGTTCCACAGCTTCGGCACGGCTCAACCATACAGACTGACACCCCTGTAGACACCGACTCTTGACCATAGACACAGTGTCTCGATAAATTCGAGGCATCAGGTCCCGGCCGGCCCTCCCGACAGGAGAATTCCGTGTTCCCACCCATCGACGACCCCCACCCCGAATACCACGACCCCAACGCACCCGACACCCTGTACGCGACGAAACCGCCGTGGGACATCGACCGCCCCCAGCCTGCCTTCACCGCCCTCGCAGAGGCCGGTGCCCTGCGCGGCCGGGTCCTCGACCTCGGTTGCGGCACCGGCGAACACGCGTTGCTCGCCGCCGGCCTGGGTCTCGACGCCACCGGGATCGACCAATCCGCGCAGGCGCTCGAACTGGCCCGGCACAAGGCGGCGGAACGCGGCCTGCAGGCCCGGTTCGTGCGCCACAGCGCGCTGGACCTGGCCACCCTCGGCGAGACCTTCGACACCGTGCTGGACTGCGGCCTGTTCCACCTGTTCGACGGTGCGGACCGCATCGCCCTGGTCGACGGCCTGGCCACGATCCTTGCGCCGGGCGGACGCTACTTCCTGCTCGGCTTCAGCGATCGCCAGCCCGGCACCTGGGGTCCGCATCGCCTGAGCCGCACCGATATCGAGTCCGCCTTCACCGATGGCTGGCGACTCGATTCCCTCGAACCTGCCACCCTCGACATCCTTCCCAGCCCGACCCCGGTGGCAGCCTGGCTCGCCGCCCTCACCCGGCAGTGATTCCCATGCCCGCACTCGAATCCCGTGTCCCCACCGACCGATCGGCCCGCTACCTACGTCAGTTCCGCACCCACGCCGAGGCCATGGCCTCCCCGCGCGGCCACCGCGTCCACGCCGGCAATCCCCGGGCCGCCGGCGAGATCCACCTGCGCGTCGAAGGCACCGATACCCGCACCACAGCCCATTTCGACCCCTGGGGCCACTGCACCCTCACCGCCGAACCCGAGGCACTCGTGGTGCGCATCGACGCGACCGACGCCACGGCCCTGCGCCGCATCCGCGACATCCTCACCCGCGACCTGACCCGATTCGGCGGCGGCTCCCTCACCGTCGACTGGCGGGACCCGGACTGACCGGCCTTCAGGCCAATCCGGCGCGCAGCACGAGAATCGCTATCTGCGTGCGGTTTTCGAGACCCAGCTTGGCGATGACGCGGCTGATGTGCACCTTGACCGTGGACTCGCTCATGTGGAGGGTACGGGCGATCTCGGCGTTGCCCGCACCCGTGGCGACGGCCCGCGCGACCTCGCGTTCCCGATCGGTGAGCTGGGAAAGCTGGGCGAGCGCGTCCGGTTGCTGTGCGCCCGGACCCTGCGTGAAGGCGGTGAGCATCCGTTTGGTGATGGCGGGGGCGAGGATGGCGTCACCGGCGGCGACCACCTCGACGGCGCGGGCGAGTTCGCGGGGCGGAGTGTCCTTGAGCAGGAAGCCGGCCGCGCCGGATTCCAGTGCGGCGTAGACGTATTCGTCCAGTCCGAAGGTGGTCAGGACGACCACCGCCGGCGGCGTGGGGAGGCCGCGGACCCGGCGGGTCACCTCGAGACCGTCCACGTGCGGCATGCGGATATCGGTGACCACCACATCCGGGCGGTGCCGGTGCACCAGGTCCACGATGGCGCGGCCGTCGCCGTCCTGGGCGACCACCTCGATATCGCCACCAGCCTCCAGGATCATGGCGATGCCGGAGCGCACCAGTTCCTCGTCGTCGAGCAGCACCACCCGGATCACGAAACCTCCTTCACCACATCGTCATTCGTCGGCCGTCAGCGGGAACGTCGCGTGCACCCGGTAGCCGCCGGCCAGCGGACCGGAATGCACGGTCCCACCGGCGAGTTCGACCCGTTCGCGCATGCCGAGCAGACCGAAGCCGGAACCCTGGGCAGCCAGGGCGGTTCGCTCACCGGGGCCGTTGCGGACATCGACGTCGAGACGATCGTCGGTGATGGTGAGCGCCACCCGTACCTCGGCCCCGGCCGCATGCTTGGCGGCATTGGTCAGCGCCTCCCGGACCAGTCGATGCGCGGCCCGGCCGACCGGTCCCGGCACCGGCGGCAGGTCCGGCGGCAGTGACAGGTCCACCTGTTGCCCGGCGGCGACCGCCTCGGCGACGAGCTCGGCAATGGCGCCGAGGTCGGGCACGGGCCGCAGCGGCGCTGCCTCCCCACTGTCGCGGGCGCGCAGCACGCCGAGCAGCTCCCGCATCTCGGTCAGGGCGCGCGATCCGGTGGCGCGGATGGTGCCGGCGATCTCGGCGGGCTTGCCGTCGGCGGACACCTCGAGCGCCCCGGCCAGCACGGTGATCTGCGAAATCCGGTGCGCCACAATATCGTGCAGCTCCCCCGCGAT
This sequence comes from Nocardia sp. NPDC059154, assembly GCF_042755705.1. Taxonomy (NCBI): domain Bacteria; kingdom Bacillati; phylum Actinomycetota; class Actinomycetes; order Mycobacteriales; family Nocardiaceae; genus Nocardia; species Nocardia sp. NPDC059154. The sequence continues at coordinate 23,886 of NZ_JBHZCS010000052.1, read as the reverse complement.
GCGCAGGCGCTCGGCCTCCACGGCCGCCGCGGCGCGCAGGTCGCGTTCGCGTTCGGCCTGCTCGGCGCGTTCCCGCAGGGCCGCAAGGGTTTCGGCACGCTGGTTGGTCCACAGTCCCAGCAGCAGCGGCAGCGCGAGCCCGACCGTGAGGAGGACGCCACGGTGGACGAACAGCTCCCACCAGCTGCCCGCGCCCCAGGGCACCACCGCCACGATCACCGATGCGAGCGCCGCCAGCCAGGTCGGGCGGCGGTTGCCGTAGCTCCGGGCGACCGTGTAGATCGCCAGCAGCATGGGCGCGAACGCGCCGACCAGCAGCTGCCCGAACAGCGCCACCCCGAGCACCGGCAGCGGCCGGAAGCGCCGCGCCAGCAGAGCGATACCGGCCACGACGGCCACCGGCGGGCCCGCGGCGGCGGGCAGCAGGCCGATCGCGGAGGTGTGCACCTCCTCGAAACCGGTCGCGCCGAACAGCGCGGCGAGCACGACATCGAGGATCGCCGTGCCGATCCGTCGCGTCGTGCTCATTCCGGCAACCCTAGTCGGGCCCGGCATTCTCACACGTCACGGCGCGCGAGCAGTACGCGTCCGAGTGCCAGCAACCCGGCAGCCACCAGCGTCAGCGGCAATACCAGCAGGGCGGGATGCCCGGTACCGGGCTGCACCAACTGCCCGGCGGACAGGAAGGGCATCACCTTCGGGCTGACGCCGGCCAGCACCGCGCCGGTCTCCACCACGGTCGGGAAGCCGATGGCCACCACCATGGCGACGGTCGCATTGCGGGTGATGGCGGCGATGCCCATACCGGCCAGGGCGGCGAGCGTCAAGTACACCGGCACTGCGGTGAAAGCCCTTGCCAGATGCGAGGTTTCGGCCGATAGCGTCGAGGTCAGCAGCTGCACGAGCACGGTCACGCCCACCAGCGCGAGGCCGTAGAGGGCGGCGAGCACGCCCACCGTGAGCGCCTTCGCCGCCAGAACCCGGCCCGGCCGGCGCACCGTGAGCACGGTGGTGGTGATGGTGCCGTAACGGTATTCGTGCCCGAAGGCATTGACCGCCACCGCGGTGGCGAACAGGGTGGCCAGCAGCAACGGCAGCCCCGAGACCGACGCGACGAATTGCTCGCTCGGCGTGGCGTAGTCGCGGGCCGCGGACAGATAGGCGATGAAGGCCTGCAGGGCCAGGCCGAGCGCGAGCAGCGCCCAGGTGGAGCGCAGGGTGGCGAGCCGGGTCAGTTCGTAGCGAATGGCATTGGACATGAGCGGAATTCCTGTTCGATGTCAGGCGACAACGTGGCCGCGGTACTGGGCGGAATCTGCGGTGGCCTGGAAGTAGGCGTCCTCCAGGCTGGTGCGCGCCTGGGTCAGCTCGGTGATCAGCAGCCCGGTGCGCAGGGCCAGGGCGGCGACACCCTGCCGGTCGTGACCTTCGACGGCCACCGTGCCGTCCGCCTCCACCCGGGCGCGGAACCCGTGGCGGTTCAACGCCTTCGCGAGTTCCGCGGGCCGATCGGTGCGCGCCGTGATGCGGGGCGCGGAGTTGCGGGCGACGAACTCGCGCACCGATTCCGCAGCCAGCAGCCGCCCGGCGCCGATGACGACCAGCGAATCCGCCAGGTGCGCCATCTCGTTCAGCAGATGAGAGGAGACGAAGATAGTGCGCCCCTGGTGCGCAAGCTCTTTCAGCAGATCGCGCAGCCAGCGCACACCCTCGGGGTCCAGCCCGTTGGCGGGCTCGTCCAGGATCAGGGTGGCCGGATCACCCAGCAGCGCGGCCGCCAGACCCAGCCGCTGGTGCATCCCGAGGCTGAACCCGCCCGCCCGCTTCCCGGCCACATTGCACAGGCCGACCAGGCCCAGCACCTCCTCCACCCGGCCCTCGCCGATGCCCGCTCCGGCGGCGATCATGCGCAGATGCCCGATGGCCGTGCGCTTGGGATGCACGGCGCGGGCATCGAGCATGACGCCGACCGAGCGCAGCGGATCGGTCAGCTCGGCGTAGGGCTGCCCGTCGAAAAGGGTGCGGCCGCTGCCGTGATCGAGGCCCAGCATGAGCCGCATGGTGGTCGACTTCCCGGCCCCGTTCGGACCGAGGAAGCCGGTCACCACGCCGGGCCGGACATCGAAGGACAGGTTGTCCACCGCCGGTACGTCCCCGTAGCGCTTGCCGAGCCCACGCGCCTGAATCATTCGTTCACCTCGTATCGGAAGGGCGACGCCCGCTGCGTCACCGTGTCTGCTCCGACGATTCCGGCGCGGCGTGGCGCGGCCATCAGCCGACAGCACACGGCGAGGTACCACTTTCGGCTTACGTCCGGGTCGATGAGTGTCGCGGAGCGGACGATTCTCTTGCTCGGCCGCTGATGGCCATCCGTGGCTCGGTGGACGCATTCACCCTCACCCTGATCGTGGCGGGCACGGTGGTGTCCCTGGTCACCGGCGATCCGCGCACCCTGCTGGTCCGGGACAGCTGGCTGTTCGGGGCGCTGGGCCTGTGGACGCTGGGCACGCTGTTCACCCAGCGGCCCATGATGCGCAGCTTCGCCCGCACCATCGTCACGGTGAAGATCGGCGAGGCGGGGTATCGCGAATGGGATACCCGCTGGGACAACGACTCCCGCTTCCGCCATCAATTGCGCGTGCTGACCGCGTTGTGGGGCACGGTGTTCACCCTCGACGCCGTCATCCGGGTGGTCTTCGCCTACGCACTGCCCCTCGACGCCGTTCCCCTGGCCACCACGCTGCAATGGCTCGTGGTCCTCGCCGGGCTGATCACCTTCCACATCGTCTACGTCACCCGCAACGGGCTGAAGGTCTGAAACACGGAAGGATTTGCCGGTCGCTGAGGCGAATTGACCGGCGCGGTGGCCGAAAATTGTGTCAGCCCCCTCGACAGAACTTCTGCCTTTGCGCCGTAAAGTGATACGTTTTCTCTATGGCCGGTTCGGCCGATAACACTTAATGCGCATCAGGGAGATGCCGTGTCCAGAGCTGTGAAAGCGACCGCCGCATGGGTTTGCGGGGGAATTCTCGGGATTGTTGCCGGTTTGTTCGGGGCGGGCGGCGCGTACGCCGACGACGCGGGCGGTCCCGCCCAGGTCGGCGACACCGTGTATTTCAGCATGGGCGAGTGGAACTGTTCGATCGGCGCGGCCGGCGCGGTGGGGTGTGATCTGACGGTTCCGGCCGCCACCATGAATGTGCTCTATGCCGGGGCGCAGGTGCCGTTCTCGAATGTTCCTGCCATTGCCATCGATTCGACCACGCTGCCCGCGCATCCCGAGTGGAATTCCAACGGCAGCCACACCCTCGCGGGCGGAAATCCGGGTCTGGCCCCCATCGCGCAGGTGAGCGGACACGATCCGCAGTTCTCGATTACCCATGCCGGCGCGACCTGTCAGATCACCTTCAATGGCTCGGCCGTGTGCACGTCGATGGGGCACGGGTTCAGCCAAAGGGGACCAGTGCCTTTCGGCTACTGATCCCCTTCGAATCACGTGATTACCGGTACCAGACGCCGGAATCCCAGTCGCCGTAGTCCCAGACATTGAAATCGTAACGACCATGTGCTCCCCCGAAGAGGTAACCCCACCAGCCGGCCGAAGTGTCGCAGATCTGGTCGTCGTGGTTGCACACCGTCAGAACCGGGAAGTCGCCGAACCAGTCGTCGACGCCGGCCAGCGGATAGCCGATGATCCCGTTGCCGGGAGTCGAGGACAGTCCGCCCCAACCCGGGCCGGGGGCCCGCTTGGGATCCGACAGCAGAATGGCATTGGCATTGTCGACGTCCTGGTGTGCGGTGACCCAGGCGTGCACGATGCCGGCGCCCTCACTGTGCCCGATCAACCGGATGTGGTCGCCCGGGCATTCGTTGCGGTGCTGCCAGAACAGTCGGTCCAGTTCGTTCAACCCCGACATCGGGTCGGCGGAGTTGTATCCGACTGGCTGATCGACGTACGGGATGAAGATGGACGAGGTGTTGTCGCCGAGTCCGCCGATGCCGATCGCCCAATCACCGGTGCAGACATCGGCATTGGCCTTCGGGGCCGCCAGGTGTGTGATGGAAAAGAGGATGGCCAACAGTAATGCGGCGAAGAGCGCCGTTGCTCTACGCATGGTCGTAACTTTCTTTATTTGTGTAACCTCCGGGTCGGGCCCGGCTTGCGCATGATGTACCCAGAAATTGCTGGGGTTCTTGATTTCTGGCGAAACAGTTACACACGCACTGTTCTTCTTGGCCGTACCGCGATGTCAGCGGGCCGCGTGTGCACGACCCGGCGAGCTTGCCGGGCATTGACGCGTGGGCGTTCGGCCATCAGTCGGACAGCACGCGGGCAAGTCGCGGCCGAATCCGGTGTGCCGGTGCGAAACTCCCGTAGCCGAGGATGCGCTGCGCGAAATCGGCAGTGCCGCCCGGCTCAGTGGCGCAGGCGGACCAAGGCGATAGGGCACTCGCTGCCGTGCAGCAGCGCGTGACCGGTCGAGCCGAGCGCCATACCGGGATAGCCACGGGTGCCGTGACTTCCGACCACCAGCAGTTGCGCACCGGCGGCGGCATCGAGCAGAACGCGGGCGGGACGCCCTTCCTTCACAACGGATTTCACCTCGACGCCCGGATAGTCCCGGGTATTGCGATCGAGCATGCGCGTGAGCAGCTGGACCGCGTCGTCGTACGAGCGGGTGTCGCTGTCCCCGGACACCTCCCACGCCTGGACCGCGATCAGCGGCACTCCACGCCGGGAGGCCTCGTCGAAGGCGATCTCGAGTGCGCGGGCGCTGTGCGGCGACCCGTCCACGCCGGCCACCACGGCCCGGTCCGACAGCCCGTCCGTCTCACCGGGAACCACCACCACCGGCCCCTGCGCATGCCGCGCCACACCGGTGCTGACCGACCCGAGCAGGCTGCGGTGATAGGCGCTCATCCCGCGCACGCCGACCACCACGTAGTAGGCGGTGGCGGCGAGCTCCGCCAGCACCATGACGGCCGGGACATCGACGAGGAAGGTGCGGATATCGCGAATCTCGCGGTCCCCGGCGGCTTTCCGCGCGATCTCGGCGGCGGCGTCGAGAGCGGCCTGGGCGGTGTCGCGCAGCCGATCGTGCAGCAGCCGGACCGGGCTCTCGTCCAGGGGCGATTCGCCGCCCGCGGGCACCGCGAACACCAGGTGCAGGGCCGCGCCGCGCAGGGCCGCGTCCACGGCGGCCCAGCGCACGGCGTGCAGGGCGGACTCGGAGGCGTCGACACCGACCACGATCGGCCGGTCGAGACTGTAGACAGGCACCGCGTTCGGCCTCCCTCCGGGTGGAAAGTACCTTCCGCGGGCGATCCTACGAGCCGACCGGACGGTCTCCAGGTCGACTCGCCGTGGGCAGTCCGACGATGAACAGCGGCTGATCGGGGTACATCTGGGTGGACTGATCCCGCAGGATCTGCCACAGCAGCGCATACGGTTCACCGCTCTCGGCATCGCGCAGGCGCATGACCGTCGGCGACCCGGTGAGGCTGTAGTGCTCCTCGGTCCACATGCGCCGGAAGATTTCGAAGCGGCCGAACTCGGTCAGCAGCCGGGCATCGTCGTCGGCCCCGCCGACGATGGCCATCACGCCGCGCAGCGTGGCGATCGCACGCCGCAGATCGGACGCCCAGGCCGGAAGCACCGCACGCGCGGCCGGATTGGTGAGCATCCACCGCAGATAGTTGCCGTCCTCGCCGACGCCCGGGAAGGTGCGCAGATGAGCGGTATTGGCGGCCAGCAGATTCAGATACCGGTCCAGGTAGGCCGCGGGGTGCGGGAGGTGGGCGGCGAGAATGCCCGGCACGTCCACGGCGATCGGGCCGCGGACCGCGGCCGGGTGCTGCGGCAGGGCGGACAGTTCGAGCAGATGCCGGTATTCGACCGGGGTCACCGGGCCGACCTTGTGCAGATAGCGCACCATGGCCGTCAGCACCTGCTCGGTCGGGTGGTCGCGGTCGCCGCGTTCCATGCGCGTGATGTAGCTGACGCTGACACCCGAGCCGAAGGCCAGCCGCTCACGCGAGACGCCGCGTTGTTCCCGCAGCCGCCGCAGCGTACTGCCGAAGCTCGGCGGTTCCACCCGCCCGAACACCGACCCGGAATCGCCGGAAGTCACGTCACCCATATCCCGCCCCGTAAAAAATTCCACCCGCCTGGATGGACCTCGATCAGTGGCTACTGCCTAGCAGCCTGCTCTCCTGTCGGCAAATCGAGAATCCGGAAGAAATAGGGGCAGAGCAGCGAATTACCAGTATCGGGACCGACTCACTCGCCGCCCGCGGGCGCGGCGACGGCCGCCGCGGCGGCGGGAAGGTCTCGGCGCGAACGATATTCGCCCCGCCAGCGCAGGAACCCGAGCACCACGAGCAGGAAGAACAGACCGTAGACCGCGCCCGAGGCGTACAGGCCGGATTTCATCGCGAGCAGCACACCGACCAGATCGACGAGCATCCAGATGATCCAGAAGTCGGTCAGGGCCCGGCTCTGTGCGAAGGTCGCGATGGCGCTGCCGACGAAGACATAGGCATTGGCCCACGGGGACCAGGCGATGTGCAGCCAGCCGAGGTGGGCGAACGCCTCGGCTACCGCGACCGTGCCGACCGCCAGCAGAGCCAGCAGCGTCAGGCGTTCGCGGCGGGTGGCGGGCCGGACCATCAGATCCCGGTGCTCGGAGGTGCCGCGCCGCCAGGCCAGCCAGCCGTAGCCCGCGAGCCCGATGAACAACAGCTGCTTGAGCGCATTACCGGGCACGTGGGCGTGCACCGACGCCGCCAGCAGCAGGACCGCACCGGCCAGCTGCACGGGCCACGTCCACATGGTCTTGCGCATGGCCAGCCACACCACCGCGAGGGACAACAGATTGCCGACGGCGTCGGTCCAGAGGACGTGTTCACCGAACAGGTCGAATCCGGCGTTCACCGGGCCTCCTCCGCTGCCTGCCGAGCACAGCTGCCGGATCCGGGTCCCGGGCGTGCGTTCTGTCGTCGTCCGGAACCACCGTGCCACAGCCCGATATTCCCGCCACCGTCCCTCCCCGATCGGAGACCGGCGCGGCACAGGTATGGACCGCCGGCATTGATGCCGACGCCCCGGAACGGTAAGGGTTCCGCTTCGAAAAGGTGCACGGTGCGCGGCGGATCTACGAGGTACCAGCCGATCAGGATGATCAGATCGATCGCGGACAGGATATTCGACGCTGTGAATTGCAGCCAGATGATGGATCCGTGGTGGATTCCGGCTGACTTCGCGCGGCGGAATGACCTTGTGCGCCCGCGTGAGTACGTTGGCGGATATGCGCACCGAAGGTGATTCCTGGGATATCAAGACCAGTGTTGGATCCACGGCATTGTTCGTGGCGGCTGCCCGGGTGCTGGGTGGCCGCGCGATCGATGCGCCAGCGCACGATGAGTTCGCCGAGCTGTTCGTGCGGGCCGCGGGCGGGGAATGGGCCGAGCTGCTGGCGGGCCGTTTGCCCGAACACCCGCTGCTGGCACCCGAGTTCGGGGTGCAGTTCCAGCAGCATCAGATCTCTCGCACCCGATATTTCGACGATTACATGGCCGCCGCCTCCTATGCGGGGGTGCGTCAGGTGGTGATTCTGGCGGCCGGCCTGGACTCGCGCGCCTACCGGCTGGCGTGGCCGGACGGCACCGTGATCTACGAGCTCGACCGCCCGCAGGTGCTCGACTTCAAACGGGACACGCTCGCCGCGGCCGGGCACCGGCCCCGCGCCGAGCGGCACGAGGTGGCGGTCGATCTGCGCGAAGACTGGCCGAAGGCCCTGCGCGACAGCGGATTCGATCCCGCCGCACCGACCGCGTGGCTGGTGGAGGGCCTGCTGATCTATCTGACGCCGGCTGCGCAGGACCAGCTCTTCGATGCCATCGTGGGGCTCAGCGCGCACGGCAGCCGGGTCGCCATCGAGCAGATGGATCCGCTGCCCGCGGAGTCGGTCGCCGAGATGACCGGGGAGGGCGAGACCGGCGCGGACTGGGTGGACATGATCTACAACGAGCCGCGCAGCGACGCCACCGAATGGTTCACCGCCCGCGGCTGGACCGGTGAGCGCGTCAATCTCACCGACTACATTCACGACCTCGGCGGCACTCCGCCCGACAATCCGCGACAGCAGTCGCTGATCAATCTGGTCACGGTCATCCGGCCCTGACCCGGCTCGGCCCGGATCTCGCGCGGTCCTGGTGTCACAGTGGCACGCTGTCCAGGGCCGCGCGCATTTCCGCGAGCACCAGCGGAAGTCCTTCCGGGGCAGGCGATCCCAGCGCGATGCGCAGCCCGTGCGGCACGTGCGCGGTGGTGGCGAACGCCTCGGCGGTGCAGACGCGAATGCCGCGCCGGGACAGTTCGGCGGCGATCCGGTCCATGCGCTGGTCCGGATCGATGGGCAGCCACGCGAAGAACGAGCGCGGGTGGGCGATCGGATTCCGATCGCCGAGCTCCCGGTGCAGGATCCGCTGATGCTCCTGCGCGGCAACGCGACTCGCCTGTTCGAGAGTGTCGACGGTGCCGTCGGCAAGCCAGCGGGTGGCCAGGGCGCTGGTCAGCCCGGGCGGACCGGCCATGGTGGCGCGCAGGGTGCGGGCCAGGGCGGGCGCGGCCACGGGCGGGTGGACCAGCATGCCGAAACGCAGTCCGGCCGCGACGCTCTTGGACAGGCTCGACACCCAGAAGGTGCGCTCCGGGGCGATCGCCGCCAGCGGTGGCGGGGCCGGATCGGCGAGAAAGGCGTAGGCGGCGTCCTCGATCAGGAACAGATCATGCTGGCGCGCAACGGAAACGAGCGCTCGCCGGCGGTCGCTGTCGATCACCCAGCCGAGCGGATTGTGCAGGGTCGGCATCGTATAGACCGCGCGCACCGGCCTTTTCGCACACAACAGTGCCAGGGCGTCGGGGTCCGGGCCGTTCCCGGCCGCCGGAACCGGTGCGAGTGTGAGCCCGTGCGCCTGGGCCAGCAGCTTGAATCCGGGGTAGGTGAGCTCGTCCACGGCGATCACGTCGCCGGGTGAGAACATCGCTCGCACAATCAGATCCAGCCCGTGCTGCGCCCCGGCGGTCACCACCACCCGCGCCGGATCGACCTCGATTCCCCGCCGCCCGAGGAACCCGGCGACTGTCGCGCGATCGTGCGGCCGCCCGCCCGGCGGCTGCTGCCGCAGCAGGGCGTCCAGATCGCCGGAGGCCGCCAGCTCGCGTAAACCCGTGCGCAGCAATTCCTCCCGACGCGGCGACAGCGGCTGGGTGAAGGCCAGATCCGCCCACACCGTCTCCGCGCCCGGCCCGTACGCGACCGCGGCCAGCCGCACCGACCGATCGCGCACGAAGCTCCCCCGCCCCGGTTCGCCGACCACCAGCCCCGCCCGCTTCAGTTCCGCGAACACCCGGGTCGCGGTGGCCACCCCGATACCGTGCTCGGCCGCCAGCTGCCGATGCGTCGGCAGGCGCTGTCCCGGCGCCCAGCGCCCGTCCCGGATCTGCCCGGCGAGGGCGGCGGCGACATCGGTGTAGGTCCGCATCATCCGACTGTACCTAGGACAATTTCTTGATCGTCCTGACCCGGCGTCCTACCGTCCGTTCCCATGACGATCGCGACCACCGAAGTGCCCGTGCTGGACTACCTGCGCGCGCAGCTCGACGGCACCGGAACCGACGGCCTGACCTGCCAATTCCATTACCCCACCGCCATTTCCCGCACCCTGGGCATCCGGCTGGTGGCCATCGACCCCGGCCGCGCCACCGTCGAGATGGACACCGATCCCGCCCGGCACGGCAACCAGCAGGGCACCGTCCACGGCGGCCTGCTCACCGAACTGGCCGATGCCGCCATCGGCACCGCCCACTCCGCCGTCGTGGGTCCCGGCGAAACGTTCACCAGCATCGATCTCCGCGCGGTCTTCCTCCGCCCGGTATGGCAGGACACGCTGCGCGCCACCGCCTTCCCCACCCACTCCGGCCGCACCATCACCCACTACCAGTGCGATATCACCCGCGCGGACGGCAAGCCGGTCGCCACGGTGACCAGCGTCGTCACCACCCTGCGAGGCGAACGCTCCCACGGCCGCTGAGTATCGGAGAATCTTGGCGAGTATCGGAGAATCTATAGCGGCGGCCACGGCCCGATGGAGGACCTCGCGGTGAACGCCGGCGGCAGGTCACCGTTCGCCGGATACCGGGTGGCAGCGTTCACCAATGCCGAAGAGACACAGGCCGGATTCGCCGACAAGGCCCAATGGCTCCTCCAGGACCGCCTCATCGCCCTCGGCGTCGACTACCGCGAAGCCGAGCCGTTCGCCCCGCACATCGAGGTGGACCGCAACCTCTGCACCGGTCAGAACCCCGCCTCCTCGGTCCCGCTGGCCGCAGAACTGCTGAAGGCGCTCTGACCGACTTTCAGATACCCGGACCGCCGGCTTTACCGAACCGTGTCGCGGTAGCGTTGTGACAGCATGGGCGGGAAGGCGAGGTCGGCGTCCATGATGCGAATTGTCAAGGCCGAGGCGAGTTTTCGCAGGCGTTCGCAGCCGTCCGGCCCTATCGCCTCGTAGGGGTGGGTCGATAGTTCGTCAGTGCGGGTCTCGATCGCTGCGCGGCGCGCGGAGCCGTGGGTGCTCAGGGTGAGATCGCGATCGGTCAGCCAGTTGCGGTCGCGCAGTGCGGCCACCCCCTGGGCCCAGTCCTGTTCGGTCCAGGATCGGCTGATACGCAGGACTTCCGGCGGGATCTCGCCGGCGGCGGCGTGGGTGATCAGGGCTTCGAGGCCGCTGAGGCCCTCGGTCAGGAGGAGGGCGACGTGGCCGTCGCCGCGGAATTCTCGCAGCAGGGTCTGTGCGTGCCAGAGCACGAGATGCGGTTCGGCGGGCCATGGGAGGGCCGCGTGTGCCGCGAACAGGGGGCGTCCGTGTGCGCGTTCGCAGGCGCGTTCGGCCGCCTGCCGCGCCAGGGTGGCGGCCTCGCGTACTTCCGGCCCGTCGACGTCCACGCCCCAGGCCTGCCGCAGTGAGCGGTCGGCGGCTGCCAGCCGGGCATGGAGAATGTCGGTGGGAGCGGCGATGTTCCATGCGGCGGGCAGCACCGCGCGGACCGCCGCCGGATTGAAATTGAAGAAGGTCGCGATGGTGACCTCGGCCGGCACCGGCCCGAAAGCGGCCGAGCGGGACGCGAAATACATCATGCGCGGATCGGTGATACCCAGCTCCCGATACACCTGCGGCCCGTGCGGGCTGAAGTAGATCATGCCGTGCACCGGTTCCAGGGCGCGGTAGGTCAGTCGGGCGGTGGCGGGGGAAAGCGTGCTCACGAGATCGCTCCCATGTCTCATTGCGTGGAGGACGCCGGACCCGGCTGTCGCCGTGTGGCGCTCGCCGCGCGACGACCGGATGTGACGTGCGTCATCACATGCTTACCCGAATCCGATGTCGGCTTCAAGGGTGGAGCGGAACGGGCGAAGAACAGAAAATACCATGTGGCGCAGGCTATTTGCGTGCGCCGACGATCCGCAGCGCCAGATCCACGTAGTAGTCGCCGATCTCCTCGGGCGACAGCGGCCCGCCCTCCCGGTACCAGCGCGCGAGGTCGATGCCCAGCGAGAGCAGCGCCACCGCCGCCATGCGCGGATTCGGGTTGTCGAACACGCCCGCGTCGACCCCGCGCTCGATCAACTGCCGCATCTCGGTGTCGATGACGTGGCGGATCTCTTTGATCTCGCGCTGATGCTCGGGGCTCAGCGCGGCGAGTTCGTAGTTGATGACCCGGGCGACGGTGTGCGCGCGGGCGTGGTGAATCGCGAATTGCCGGATGACCGCGACCAACTGCTCGACCGGGTCGTCCGAAGCGGCCACCGCCTCCCGCATCCGCTCGAGCGTGTCCAGGTGCCCGGTGTGCGAAACCTGGTAGAGCAGCTCTTCCTTGGAGCGGTGGTGGACGTAGATGGCCGCCGTGCTCAGTCCCGCGATCGAGGTGATGTCGCGCGTGGTGGCGCCGTGGAAGCCGCGCTCGGCGAAAGCGGCGACCGCGGCGTCCAGTAGTCGGGCCCGCGTCTCGTCCGCGCGCGAGCGATCCTCTGATTCGGTCACCTGGACAGTCTTACATCAGAGCGCGAGCACCAGTTTTCCGGTGTTGCCGCCGGTGAACAGCAGATTCAGCGTCTCACCGAAATGCTCCACCCCACCCTGCACGACATGCTCCCGGCTCTTGATCATGCCCTCGGTCAGCCACTTCGCGATGTCGGCCACCGCCTCGCCGTAGCGGTCGGCGTAGTCGAAGACCACGAAGCCGGTCATGGACGCCCGGAACACCAGCAGCGACATGTAGCGCGACGGCCCGGGCCGCAGCTGGTCGTCGTTGTACGCCGCGATCGCCCCGCACAGCACGATGCGGGCCCCGCGACGCAGATTGGCCAGCGCCGCATCGAGAATCTCACCGCCGACATTGTCGAAGTAGATGTCGATGCCCTTCGGCGCGAGCTCCCGCAGCCGCTGCAGCACGTCCTCACCGCGGTAGTCGATCGCGGCGTCGAAACCGAATTCCTCGGTGAGCAGCCGGCACTTCTCCGCCCCGCCGGCGATCCCGATGACGGTGGCGCCCTTGGCCTTCGCGATCTGGCCGACCACACTGCCGACCGCGCCCGCCGCCGCCGAGACCACCACGGTCTCACCGGCTTTCAGCTTCCCGACCTCCAGGAGCCCGAAATACGCTGTCATGCCGGGCATTCCGAGCGCACCCAGCCAGGTCGGCCCGGGCGCGACGCCCAGGTCGACATGCTGCACGCCGCGGCCGTCACTGATCGCGTACTCGGTCACTCCGAAGGTGCCGCTCACGTTGTCGCCGACGGCGAAATCGGGGTGGGTGGATTCGACGACGGTCGCGATGTCCAGCGACCGCATCACTTCGTCCAGCCCGACCGGTGGGAGGTAGGAGCGCACATCGTTGAGCCAGCCGCGCATGGCCGGATCGAGCGAGATGAAGTCGATCTTCACCAGGATCTGCCCCGCGCCGAGCGGGGGCAGTTCCTCGGTGGTCACCTTCCAGGTGCCCACGCCGGGCAGTCCGGTGGGACGCTGGGCCAGCCGTACCTGCTGTGTCTTCGTCATGGGGATCTCCTCAGATCGCGCCCTGGTCGGGGTCGCCGGCGGGCAGCGGTTCGAAGACCTGCACGTCCGGCGGTGCCGCGAGGGCATTGGCCAGGGCCGTGCCGACTTCGCGCAGAGCCGCGCCCTGGCCGTGTTCGCGCAGCGCGTCCCGGGACGCCCACTTCTCGATCATGACAAACTGCCCGGGGTTCTTGGCATGCCGGTGCAGCGCGTAGCGCAGGCAGCCGGGCTCGGCGTGCACGGCCGGAGCGGCCGCACGCAGGGTCTTCTCGACCAGGTCTTCCTGGCCGGGCTTGGCGATCATGGTCGCGACGACGACGCAGGGATCGGCCATGGGATCCTCCTCGGAGAATGGATGGTGTCGAAACTCGTTGCGGTCAGCCGCGTTTGCCCCACTCGGGGTCGCGGCGGCGCAGTTCCCACTGCGCGATGGAACGCTTGTGCACCTCGTCCGGTCCATCGGCCAGGCGCAGGGTGCGCAGGTGGGCGTACATGCTGGCGAGCGGGAAGTCGTCGGAGACGCCACCGCCGCCGTGCACCTGGATGGCACGGTCCACGACCTTCAGCGCCACATTGGGCGCCGCCACCTTGATCGCCGCGATCTCGGTGCGAGCGGCCTTGTTGCCGACGGTGTCCATCAGGTGCGCGGCCTTGAGCGTCAGCAGGCGGGCCATATCGATCTCGATGCGGGACTCGGCGATCCAGTCCTGGATATTGGCCCGATTCGCCACCGGCTCACCGAAGGTCACGCGCGACTGCGCACGGTCGATCATCAGATCGAGGGCCCGCTCGGCCATGCCGATGGCGCGCATGCAGTGGTGGATGCGACCCGGACCCAGGCGGGCCTGGCTGATCATGAACCCGTCGCCCTCACCGGCGAGCAGCGCGGTCCTGGGCACCCGCACGTTCTCGAAGAGCACCTCGGCGTGCCCCTCGCGGTCCTGGTAGCCGAAGACCGGCAGGCCGCGCTGCACGGTCACACCCGGGGCGTCGATCGGGACCACCATCATCGACTGCTGGCGGTGTGTGGCCGCGCTGGTATCGGTCTTGCCCATGACGATGAGGACCTTGCAGTTCTTGTGCAAGGCGTTGGAGGTCCACCACTTCCGGCCGTTGAGCACGTAGTCGTCGCCGTCGCGGTCCATGCGCAGCTGGATATTGGTGGCGTCGGAACTCGCGACCGCGGGCTCGGTCATGGCGAACGCGGACCGGATCTCACCGTCCAGCAGCGGGCGCAGCCACTGCTCCTTGTGCTCGGGTGTGCCGAAGAGGGTGAGCACCTCCATGTTGCCGGTGTCGGGGGCGGCACAGTTGGTGGCCTCCGGCGCGAGATGCGCACTGCGGCCCATGATTTCGGCCAGCGGCGCGTACTCCAGGTTGGTCAGGCCCGGGCCCCACTCCGGATGCGGGTGGAAGAGGTTCCACAGCCCCCGCTTCTTGGCCTCGGTCTTGAGCTCCTCGACGATCGGCGGCTGGAAGTGCGGGTCCCCGGACTCCGCCATCTGCTCCTCGTACACCGCCTCGGCCGGGTAGACGTGCTCGTCCATGAAGGCGAGTAGATCGTCCCGGTAGCGCTGGGCCCGATCGGTCATGTCGAACATGCTCACTCCTCGAAATAGTCTGTGCCGCGCAGGCGAAACTATACTTGAACCCGGATTCAACTTTGTTTTCCGGCGGCCGAGCCGAGGTCGGCCAGTTCGGCCAGCACCGCGCGGTGCCGGCCGGGACTGCCGAGCCCGAGCTGATCGGCCTTGGCGCGCTTGAGATACAGATGCACCGGATACTCCCACGTCATGCCGATGCCGCCGTGTAATTGGAGCGCTTCTTCGGCGGATGTCACCGCGACGTCCGCGCAGTAGGCCGCGGCGACCGCGGTACCCACGGCGGCGTCGGGATCGCCCGCAGCGATCGCGCCCGCCGCGTAGCGGGCACTGGCGACCGCCGCCTCGACCTCCACGAACAGATCGGCGAGACGGTGTTTGAGCGCCTGGAATCCGCCCACCACGCGGCCGAATTGGCGGCGCATCTTCAGATAGCCGACGGTCGCCTCGAGGCACCACGCCGCGATACCCGCCTGCTCCGAGGCCAGCAGCGCCGCGCCGGTCTCCAGCGCCGTCCGCAGCGCGGCCGCTCCCCCGTCGGCCGGGACCACGAGCTGACCGGGCGCGGCGTGGACCACGACATCGGCCAGCGGCCGGGTCATATCGAGCGAGACCACCGGCGTCACCGTGGCCGCAGCCAGCGGCACGGCGTGAATCTCGGTGCCGGAGGCGGTGTCGACCGCGGCCAGCAGCACATCGGCGTCCAGGACGCCCGCGACGCTGGTCACGCTGCCGGACAGGCGGCCGTCGGCATCCTTCCGGAAGGACGGGACCGCGTCCGGCGAGGCGGCGGTGAAGGGCGCGAGCAGCGCGACCGTCGCCGCACCGTCGGCGAGCTGCCCGACCAGGTCGGAATCACCGGCGAGCAGCACGGTGGCGGCGATGACGCTGCTGGTGAGAAACGGTACGGGCGCGACGGACCGCCCCAGTTCTTCGAGCACCACCGCCGCGTCGCGAGCGGAGCCGCCCGCGCCGCCACGCTCCTCGGGGACGAGCAGTCCGGCCAGTCCCAGGTCCCGCGCCAGCGCTTTCCACAATCCCGGCGTCAGCGACCGATCGCCCGCATAGGCCCGCGCGACCGCCGCCGGATCACATTGGGCCGCAAGCAGATCGCGCACCGCGTGCCGCAGCGCCGCCTCGGTGTCGGTATCGAGCAGCAGGATGTCGTCGCTCATCGGGCCAGGTCCTTCCAGGCGGTGTCCTTGTCCCCGCGCGCCTCGGCGGGCAGGCCGAGGACCCGTTCGGCGACGATATTGCGCAGGATCTCGGACGTGCCGCCCTCGATCGAATTGCCCTTGGCGCGCAGGTAGCGGTAGCCGGGCCCGCGGCCGGCGAAGTCGACGCGGTCGGGCCGCACCATGGTCCAGTCGTCGTAGCGCAGGCCGTCCTCGCCGAGGATCTCCAGTTCGAGACCGGTCAGCTGCTGGTTGGACCGCGCGAAAGCCAGTTTGAGCGCGGAACTTTCGGGCCCCGGCTGACCGGCGGAGGTCCGCTGCCGCATGCGCGCGGCGGCCAGCCGCCCGGCTTCGGCCTCGACCCACAGCCGCAGCAGCCGGTCGTGCAGTTCCGGCGTGTGCCGGTCCGGATTCTCCCGCCAGGTGCGGGTGACCGCGGCGAGCACACCGCTCTCCCGCGGCACCGCGCGCCCGCCGATGGCCGCCCGCTCGTTGTTGAGGGTGGTGGTGGCGACGCGCCAGCCCTCCCCCACCCCGCCGAGGCGCTGGGCGTCGGGGATGCGGACGTCGGTGAGGAAGACCTCGTTGAACTCGGCCTCGCCGGTGATCTGGCGCAGCGGCCGCACCTCGACGCCGGGATGGCGCATATCGCAGATGAAGAAGGACAGGCCCGCGTGCTTGGGGCGGTCCGGGTCGGTGCGCGCGAGCAGGATCGCCAGATCGGCCTTGTGGGCCACCGACGTCCACACCTTCTGCCCGTTGACGATCCAGTCCCCACCGTCGCGGACGGCCCGGGTGCCGACCGCCGCCAGGTCCGATCCGGCGCCCGGCTCACTGAACAGCTGGCACCAGATCTCCTCGCCGGTCCACAGCGGACGCAGGTAGCGCTGCCGCTGTTCCGGGGTGCCGTGGATGGCGATGGTGGGCGCCGCCATCCCGAGGCCGATGCCGTTGAGTTCGGCCTGATGACCCGGAGCTCCCGCCTGTTCGAACAGCTCGTCGACGAACAGCTGGAGGTCGCGGTCGGCGCCGCGGCCGCCCAGCCCGACAGGGAAGTACACCCAGGCCAGGCCGGCGTCGAAGCGGGCGCGGTGGAAGGTCACCGGGTCGGTGGTGGCCGGATCATGCTCGGCCAGCAGGGATTCCACCCGCCGGCGCAGGTCGTCGCGAACCGTATCGCTCATCGGTCGTGCTCCTTCGTCTCAGGGCACCAGCAGGGAGACGGCTTCGGCGACGCAGGCCGGTTTGGCCGCACCGTCGATCTCCACGGTGACCCGGCTGACCGCCTGGAACCCCATGCTCGCCGGCGTCAGCGACACCAGTTCCACCCCGGCGCGCAGCCGCGAGCCCACCGGGACCGGGGACGGGAAGCGAACCTTGTTGGCCCCGTAGTTGACTCCCATCGACAGCCCCTCGACGGTGTACACGCTCGCGGTGAGCATGGGCAGCAGCGACAGGGTGAGGAAGCCGTGCGCGATGGTCGTCCCGAACGGACCGGCGGCGGCCCGTTCCGGATCGATGTGGATCCACTGGTGATCGCCGGTCGCGTCGGCGAACCGGTCGATCTGCTCCTGGGTCACGGTGTGCCAGTCGCTGTAGCCGAGATGGGTGCCGACTGCCTTCTCCAGTTCGGGCAGCCCCTGGAATACCCGCATTGTTCGCGTCCTTCCGTTCGATTCCGTTGCGCGACTAGTTCTTCGGCCCGCCGGCCACGTAGATGACCTGTCCCGACACGAATCCCGCGCCCTCGCTGGCCAGGAACGACACCGTGTGCGCGATGTCCTCGGGCTTGCCGGAGCGGGCCACCGGGATGGTGGAGATGACCGCCTGCCGGAAGTCGTCGAACGAGACGCCCATGCGCTCGGCGGTGGCCTGGGTCATCTCGGTTTCGATGAAGCCCGGTGCGACGGCATTGGCGGTGACGCCGAACTTGCCGAGCTCGAAGGCGAGGGTCTTGGTGAAGCCCTGCAATCCGGCCTTGGCGGCCGAGTAGTTGGCCTGGCCGCGATTGCCCAGCGCCGAGGTGCTGGACAGGCTGACGATGCGGCCGAAGCCCTGCTCGATCATGTGGCGCTGGACCGCCCGCGTGCACAGGAACGCGCCGCGCAGGTGCACGCCCATGACCGCGTCCCAATCCGCGACGCTCATCTTGAAAAGCAGGTTGTCGCGCAGGATGCCCGCATTGTTGACCAGCACCGTGGGCGCGCCCAACTCGGCGGCCACCCGGTCCACGGCCGCGGTCACGGCCTGCTCGTCGGACACGTCCGCGCCGACGGCGAGGGCGCGGCCGCCGGCCGCCTCGATCTCCGCGACGACCGGTTTGCAGGCCTGCTCGTCGAGATCCAGGACGGCGACGGCCATTCCGTCGTCCGCCAGTCGCCGTGCGATCGCGGCGCCGATGCCCCGCGCCGCGCCGGTCACGACCGCTACCCGCGGTGTCTGCGTGCTCACGATGTTCTCCTCTGTGGTGCGATCAGGTCGGTGTCGATCAGGCCGAGGGCGTGCAGACCACGCGCCCGACGGTCTTGCCGTCGGCGAGGCGCTGGACGCCATCGGCGATGTCCGCCAAGTCGAGTCGTTCGCTGACCAGGGGGCGGATCGCGCCCGCGGTGGCCAGCCGGGTCAGCTCGCGGTGGCAGTCGGCGACCGCGGCCGGGTCGTAGGCGTTGTAGAGCCCCCAGTGCAGGCCGACGATCGAATAGTTCTTGACCAGTGCGTGATTCAGTGCGGCGCTCTGGATGTCGCCGCCCGCGAAGCCGACGACCAGGATGCGGCCCTCGAAGGCGATGCACTTGGTCGAGCGGGTGTAGGTGTCGCCGCCGACCGGGTCGTAGACGACGTCGGCGCCGCGATTGTCCGTGACCCGCTTGACGACCTCGACGAAATCCTCACTCCTGCGGTCGATCACGATGTCGGCGCCGAGCGCGCGGGCGTACTCGGCCTTCTCGGGCCCGCCCACCACGCCGATGACGCGGGCCCCGGCCGCCTTGCCGAGCTGGACGGCGGCACTGCCGACCCCGCCCGCGGCCGCGTGCACCAGCAGGGTCTCCCCCGCCTGCAGCGCGGCACGGCGATGCAGTCCGAACCATCCCGTCTGGTAACCGATGAACAGTGACGCGGCCTCCGCATCGTCCAAAGCGGTCGGCGCGGTGAAGGTCTGGGCCGCCTCCAGGACCGCGTACTCGGCGAAACCGCCGTACGGCAGCGAGCTGCCGCCGAGCACGCGGTCACCGACCGCGATCCCGGTGACCTCGCCACCCGCGGCCACGACCTCCCCGCACAGCTCGACACCGGGCGTGAACGGCAGCGGCGGCTTCACCTGGTACAGGCCGCGGCACATGAGCACGTCGGGGAAGTTCGCCGCCGCGCCGGTGACCTGCACGACCACCTGACGTGGGCCGGGTTCGGGGCGCTCCACGGTGTCGAGCCGCATCACCTGTGCAGGCTCGCCCAGTTCGTGGACCCGCCAGGCCCGCATGTCCGCCACTCTAGACGCCCCCGGTCAGCGTGAGGCCGCCGTCCACCACGAGCAGCTGGCCGGTGAGCCAGGCCGCGTCCGCGGAGAGCAGGAAGGCGACCACGCTGCCGATGTCCTCGGGCACGCCCAGCCGCTTGAGCGGGTAGGCGGCGGCGATCTGCTCCTCGCGGCCCTCGTAGAGCGCGGTGGCGAACTTCGTCTTCACCACCGCCGGCGCGACGGCGTTGACGCGGATGTCCGGGCCGAGTTCGACCGCGAGTTCCTGGGTGATGTGGGTCAGCATCGCCTTGCTGGAACCGTAGAAACCGATGCCGGGCGCGGGCTTGAGCCCGGCGACCGAGGAGACGTTCACGACCGCGCCGCCATGGTCCTTCATCCACGCCCGGTAGGCGTGCTGCACCCACGACAGGGCGGCAAGGCAGTTGACCTCCACGATCTTTCGGGCCGCGTCGAGATCGAGCTCCACCATCGGCCCGAACACCGGATTGATCCCGGTGTTGTTCACCAGCAGGTCGGCACTTCCGAAGGTCTCGACTGCCCGCTCGAGGGTCTCGGCCTGATGCGCGGCATCGTCGGCGCGCCCCGCCACGGCCAGCGCCTTCGACGGCCCGCCCAGCGCCGCGACGGCCTCGTCGAGCGCCTCCTGCTTGCGGGCGGTGATCACGACCTTGGCGCCCTCGTCCACCAGGCGCTGCGCGATACCGAGGCCGATACCCCGGCTGGCGCCGGTGACAATGGCGGTCTTGCCTTCGAATCTGTTCACGGACAGGTCCTTTCAGGTCGCCCGTGGCCACGGCGGTCTCGCGCCGCGACCCGGGGCCGACCCCGAGCGGGGAACTTACTAAGCGCTTATTTTCTTCCGCCACCTTGCGCCAAACTCCCGTCGCGGTCAATACCGCCGAGGGGGTCGAATTCCTGTGATACGGCACACAGTGCGCTCGAAAGCCGAGGTCATGCAGGAGAAAACGACACGAACTCGAACCCGGATTCATATTGTCGGACCCTCGCGGCAGCTACCGCCACGATCCGCGCAGGCGGGGTCGCGAGCCATCAGGCGGGGTCGCGAGCTATCAGGCGGGTCGCTAGCTATTCGGACTTCACCTGCAGGGCATTGACCCACAGCTGGGTCAGGGTGCCGACCAGCTTCTCGAAGGCGATGCGCTGGTGCTGGACGAAGACCATGTAGGCCATACGGCTGACCATCACCGACAGCGCCTGAGCGGTGATCAGCGGATCGAGATCCGCGCTGGCCTGCCCGGATTCCTGCAGTTCGCGGATCATCCTGGCATTGCGCTGGATGAAGGCACGGTTGCGTTCCAGGCGCAGCGCGCGGAAGTTCTCGTTGATCTGGGTGACCTCTTCGAACACCCCCATCAGGCGCGCATTGCGCTTGTAGGCCAGCAGGTATTCCCGGTTGGCGGCCTCGACGAGCTCGCGCGGGTCGGTGACGCCGGTGCGGGCCCGCACGTGCGGGTGCAGCATTTCCTCCTGCACCTCCTCGACGACGGCGGTGAAGATCTCTTCCTTGCTGTCGAAGTAGGTGTAGAACGAGCCGGCGGCAGCGCCCGCGGCCTTGGAGATGTCGGCAATCCTGGCGTCGAGGTAGCCGTCGCGTTCGAACACCTCGCGCGCCCCGGCGATGAGGGCGGCACGGGTGCGCTCTCCGCGCTTGGTGCGCGGGGGCACCCGGCGAGGCGCGGCCTGGCGGTCGATGGGTTCGGACGTCACGGCGGATCACTCACTCGGTCACGGGGACGGCTGCCGATTGCCACCGTATCACCGCGCATACCAGCACATATCGTCCCACGCCGACGGCCTTCGACCCGCTCGCTCGCGCGGCCGGAACGACGGCCGACCGTCATTGAAGTTGACACCGGATTCAGATATGGTCGCGCACAGGGTCGTGACGCCGCTCACTCCGACCCCGTCTCATCCGACCTCTACATAACTGGATGTTCCATGACAAATGTCGCCGACCGTATCTGGCAGCACGCGTCCGAACGCCCCGACGCCATTGCGTTGCGCCACCTGGACGACACCCTCTCCTACGCCGAGCTGGCCCGCCGCAGTGCGGCCTTCGGCGGCCGGCTCACCGAATCCGGTGTCGCGGTGGGAGATCGCGTGTTGCTGGTGGCGCCGACCGTGCCGGAGTTCGTGATCGCCTACCTGGGCGCCCAACTGATCGGAGCCGTCGCCATTCCGGTGAACACCATGGCGACCGCACCCGAAATCGGTTATGTGCTCGATGATTCCGGCGCCCGGTATGCCATCGCCTGGCATCTGGCCCGCACCGCGGCCGAGCAGGCCGCCGCCGAGCGCGGTATCCCGGTGCAGGTGCTCGAACCCGGTGCGCACGCCTCCCCCGCCCAGCCGACCGCCGAACCGGTCCGGCGCGAACCCGACGACACCGCGATCCTGCTCTACACCTCGGGCACCACGGGCAAACCGAAGGGCGTGGAGCTCACCGTCGCCAATCTGATCGAGACCGCTCGTATTTTCATCGATCAGCTGCGACTCACACCCGAGGAACGCTTCGGCACCGGGCTGCCGCTGTTCCACGTGTTCGGGCAGGCGGTGTGCCTGATCACCACCCTGCACGCGGGCAGTTCGTTCTCCATGGTGTCGCCGTTCGTCCCCGGGGCAATGATCGAGACGATCCGCGATCACCGGCTCACCGTGGTGGCGGGCGTGCCGACCATGTGGAATGCCATGCTGCACAGCGCCGGCGACTACGGTCCGGAGGATTTCGCGAGCCTGCGGCTGGCCTGCTCGGGTGGCGCGTCGCTGCCCGCGGAGGTGATCCGGTCCTTCACGGAACGTTTCGGCTGCACCATTCTCGAGGGCTACGGGCTCACCGAGTCCAGCGGGGCCGCGACCTACAACCCCCTGGATCGCGAGCAGCGGGCCGGGTCGGTGGGTACCGCACTGCCCGGCACGTCGATCGAGGTGCGAGATCCGGAGGGCACGGTGCTGCCCGCCGACACGGTCGGTGAGCTGTTCATGCGCGGGCCCAGCGTGATGAAGGGGTACTGGCAGCGGCCCGACGCGACGGCGGCCGATCTGTCCGGCGGCTGGCTGCGCACCGGCGATCTGGGCCGCGTCGACGCCGACGGCTACGTCTACATCGTCGACCGCGCAAAGGATCTCATCATTCGCGGCGGGTACAACGTGTATCCACGCGAGGTCGAGGAGGTGCTCTACGAGCACCCCGGCATTGTCGAGGTGGCGGTGATCGGCCTGCCCGACGACCACTACGGCGAGGAGGTGGGCGCGGTGGTGGCCACCGCGCCCGGCGTCCAACTCGATGCCGGGGAGCTGCGCGCCTGGGCCAAGGAGCGCCTGTCCGCCTACAAGGTGCCGCACCGCTTCGCCTTCACCGACCAGCTGCCCAAGGGCGCGACCGGCAAGATCCTCAAGCGCGCCATCGACCCGAACCTGTTCACAGACAAGGCATCCCGATGAGCATCGTCCCCGCCGTCACCGGCACCGTCGATTCCAGCGAGCTGGGCCGGGTGCTGGTGCACGAGCACGTCTTCGTGCTCGGCGAGGAGTACCGGCAGAACTACGCCGACTGGGATGAGCAGGCCCGCGTCGACGACGCCGTGAAGCAGCTCGACGAGCTGAAATCGCTTGGCATCGATACCATCCTGGACCCGACCGTGCTGGGGCTGGGCCGCTACATCCCCCGCATCCAGCAGATCGCGGCCCGCACCGAGCTGAATATCGTCGTTGCCACCGGCATCTACACCTACAACGACCTGCCGTTCCAATTCCATTACAACGGACCGGGTTTGATGATGGACATGCCCGAGCCCATGGTGGAGCTGTTCGTCAAGGACCTCACCGAGGGCATCGCCGGGACCGGGGTGCGCGCGGGATTCCTCAAGTGCGCCATCGAGGAACCCGGGCTGACTCCGGGTGTGGAGCGGGTGATGCGGGCGGTCGGTCAGGCGGCGGTGCGAACGGGAGCGCCGATCACCGTGCACACCAACCCGCACACCCGGTCCGGGCTGGTGGCCCAGCGGGTGCTGCGGGAGGAGGGCGCGGACCTGACCCGAGTGGTGATCGGCCACTCCGGTGATTCCACCGATCTGGACTACCTCGCCGAATTGGCCGATGCGGGCTCCTATCTCGGCATGGACCGCTTCGGCATCGACGTGCTGCTGCCGTTCGAGGACCGCGTGAACACCATCGTGGAGCTCGTCCGCCGCGGCTACCGCGACAAGATCGTCATCGCCCACGACGCCGCCTGTTTCATGGACTGGTTCGATCCGGCCGCCAAGGCCCAGATCGCCCCGAAGTGGAACTACCGCCACATCAGCGAGGATGTCCTCCCCGCCCTCCTCGCCAAGGGCCTCACCGAGGACGATATCGACACCATCCTGGTGCGGAACCCCCGCCGCTACTTCGAGAAATGACGGTGTGGGCTGCCCCCGGGGGTCTCCCTGGGGGTGGACAACCCCCCACCAAAGGGTGGTGGGGGGGGGGGAGGGGGGGGTCACCCCGGGGTCCA
>NZ_JBHZCS010000051.1:52900-73762 GCF_042755705.1 Nocardia sp. NPDC059154 | reverse complement strand
ACGTACCGCGTCAGCGGCGGCGACCACCGGGTGGCGACGAACGGCAGGCGCCAGACGGTTTCGATGGCGGCCACCGCGGCGGTGAGCACCCGCGGATTCGGCTGCCGGGTCGGCTTCGGATAGCCGAGGCCGGTGGCCACCTCGCCGAGGAAGCCCCACACGTCGGTCTGCTCGGCGTCGGCGATGAAATACGCCTTGCCGCCGACCTGCTCGGAGCGGGCCGCCAGGACGGCCGCCTCCGCGATGTTCTCCACATGGCACAGCGAGGCCATCACCTGCTTGCCGTAGGACAGGTCCGGCAGCGTGCCAGCGGCCGCCCGCCCGAGCAGCCGCACGATCGGCCCGGACCGGTCGCCGGCGCCCCAGATGGCGCGGGGCCGCAGCGCGCAGGCCGTGAATTCGGCGGTGTTGGAAGCCAATACGGCGCGTTCGGCCGCGGCCTTGGTCTCCGAGTACACGTTCAGGTAGCGGCTCGGGTACGGCACCGATTCGTCGATGTCCACCTGATCGCCGCCGTCGCGGTCCATGAGCGCGCTGGGGCTGGAGATGAACACGAACCGCGAGGCCCCATTGCGCTTGGCGGCGCGCAGCAGATTCTCGGTGGCCGTGACGTTCTCGGCCACGAACTGCGCCCGGGTGCCGCGGTCGTCGACCCGCGCCGCGCTGTGGAACACCACGTCCACGCCCTTGGTGGCGCGTTCGAGCGACACCTGATCGGTGAGATCGCCGGTGACGATCTCGATCTCGTCGATGACCTCGTACAGGTCACGCAGATTGCTGGTGGGCCGGGCCAGGATGGCCACCTCGAAGCCGCCGTCCCGGAGGAGGCGGCGCACGATCGCCCCGCCCAGGAACCCGGATGCCCCGGTTACCAGTGCCTTCACGCTCTATCCTCTCCGCATGATCGGGGGCGCTGCGTGCTTACGCAGGCAAGCGCTGGGTGGTGGAGCGGCTCCTCCGCGCCTGACCCGTTCATGCGGCCTCCTGTGTCTTCCACCAGGTGATTCCGAAGATCTGGGTCATGGCCGCCGTCTTGACCGGCGAGTGCTCGGTGCCCGCGGTCGCCTTCAGCGCGGCCGGGATCTGGGCCGCGTGCACCACGATGCTGAGGAAGGCGTCGATCCAGAACACCGCCCGCAGCAGCCGGCTGGCGGGGGCGCGATCGCCCGCCGCCAGCAGCAGCCCGAGAGCCAGGTAGAGCCATCCCAGTACCGGAATCGCCCGCAGCACAGTCACCTTCATCGTCCGTCGTCCCTTCCGAGCTGCTCCGCCGCCCAGACCGCGAGTTGTTCGCGGCCGATCTTGGCATTGTGTCGGATATCGACCGGGAACTTCGGATGGAACAGGAACGTGGAAACCGGTGCGGTGACATCGAATTCGTCGGCCCGCTGCCGCAACTGCGCCGTCAGCGCCGCGGTGTCCGTGCCGGGCGCGGCCTCCACGCAGAGCACCGGCAGCTGCGCGCCGCGGGTGCCCACGCCGACCAGTGCGGTGCGGACCACCCCGGGCAGTATGTTGAAGACCTGCTCCACCTGCACGGAGAACATGGGTCCGGCGGCGGTGTGCACGCGCTGACTCTTGCGGCCGCAGAACCAGATCCGGCCCTCGCCGTCGATCCAGGCCAGGTCGCCGGTGCGATGCCACACCGTGTCGTCCTCGTGGATCTTGCCCGCCAGATTCGCCGACTCCGGCCAGTAGTAGCGGGTGCTCACGTTCGGTCCCGACACCACCAGCTCGCCGATGCCGCGGGTGGCGACCAGCTCGGATTCGCGGGCCTCGGCCTGCGCCCAGGTCGGGATGGGATCGTCGGTGATGGCGACCAGCCGGGCCCGCACACCCTCGGCGGGCCGCCCGACACAGGTGCCGTCGCCCAGGTGCGCGCGCTCCGCCAGACCGCCCAGCAGTTCCCGGGATTCGATGGTGGACATGGGCAGCGCCTCGGTGGAGCCGTACCCGGCGTACACCTCGGCGTCCTCGGCCAGCACCTGCCGCAGCCCGGCGATGCACCAGTCCGGGACGGGCGCGCCGCCGGAATAGATGCTGTGCAGCGTCGGCACCGGCGTCTTGTGCGTCTCCAGGTGCCGCAGCAGCGGAATCAGCACGGCCGGGGAGGCGAACATGGTCTTCACGCCGAACCGGTTGAGGGCGTCCACCACGTGCGCCGGATCGGTGGAGCCGACCTTGCTCGGCACCAGCGGCGGTAGTACGCACCGTGATCCGAGCAGCATGTCGAGAATGCCCACCAGCGGCAGCGTGATCAGCGAGGTGCCCGGTTCCACCCGGCCGCGCGCGGCGTGCACCTGCTCGACCATGGCGCTGAGATTGCCGTGCGTCATCTCCACGGCCTTGGCGGGCCCGGTGCTGCCGGTGGTGTAGGCGATGAGCAGCACCTCGTCCGCCGGCGCCGGCACCCGCTCGCGCAGGGTGAAGGCGTCGAACGGGGCCCGGTGCTCGCCGGCGGTCCGTCGCTCGGCGCGGGCGGCCAGCAGTTCCTCCAGTCGCGCCGCGACTTTCGCGCCGACCGGACCGGCCGCGCCGTCGGCGCGGAACCGGTCGCCGAGCCGGCCCGCGGTCACCGGCGCGCCCCAGCTGCGCAGGGTCGGCCCGCTCCAGAACCACCGCGGGCCGACGGTGAGAGTCACCCGCACGTTCCGGAAGTATTTGCCGAACAGCACTCGTGCCGCGTGCGCCTGCGGAATGCCGATGAACGCCTCGGCATTCGCGGCGCGCAGGCAGTTGAGCATCTTGCGCAGGCCCATGCCCGGATCGATGACCACCGGGATGGCACCGATCTTCAACAGCCCCAGCATGATCGCGTACAGCTCCGGGCTGGGCAGCACCAGCACGATGGTGCGGGTGCCGCGGCCCACACCCGCCGCGGCCAGGTGCAGGCCGATGGTGTCGGACCACTCGTCGAGCTCACGGTAGGTGAGGTGGCGGTAGTCCGGGAGGCCGGAGGCGGTCTTCCCCGCGGGGTAGATCACCGCCTCACGGTCCGGATCGGCGGCCACCACCGCTCGGAAGCGGTCGATGGCCTGCCAATAGGTCGCGGTGGTCACGCCGCGGCTCCGGCGAGGGCCGGGAGCCGGTAGACGACCGCGGCGGCAGAGGGGCCCGCACCGGCCGCCACGAACAGCACATCGCGGTAGCCGGCCAGCGAATCTGCCTGGGCGGCCGCGTGATACGCCAGGGTGAGCGCGGCCGTGTGCGGGTCACCGTCGGTCAGGTCCGGGGTGAACACCGCGTTCGCGGCGATGCCGAGTTCGGCGGCCAGCCGGGCCGGGAAGTCGGCGCTCGGGGTGGCGGCGATGAGCGCCGTGGTGGTCTCGTCGACCGCGCTGTCCGACAGCGCGGCGCGCGCGGCCTCGGCGGCGGTGGCCAGCAGCCGGTCCAGGTAGTCGGGTTCGCGCTCGACCGTCATGATGCCGCGGCCGCGATCGCCCATGGTCTCGGTGTCCACGTAGGACTCCAGGCCCGGAGCGCCCGCGGCGGCACGGGTGTGCACCCGGCCGAAGCCCTCGGGCTCGCCGGTCTGCTCCAGCAGCAGCGCCGCACCCGCGGTGGCGTAGGGGAATTCGTCGTCGGCGGCGGAGCGCGTCAGCGACGGGTGGGTGTCACCCGACACCACCAGCACGTGCTCGGCGCTGCCGGTGGCCAGCACCGCCTGCGCCACCTGCACGGCATTGAGCACGCCGGTGCCGGCGTTCATGAGGTCGAAGGAGAACGACCGCGGGTCCTCCTTCACGTAGTCGAGCCCGATGCCCGCGGCCTTCTGGATCAGGGCCGACACGGCCGGCTCGACGGTATTGCTGTCGCGGAAGATGCCCGCGTTGATCATGACCCCGACCTGCCCGGGCTCGATGCCCGCGCTCTCCATGGCCCGCCGCGCGGCCCGGCCGCTGAGTTCGACGATGCTGAAAGTGTCGGTGTCCCGGCTGATTCCGGTGGACTTGATGCGCACACCCATGGCAGTACCTCAGACCTTCAGCGACGAGATGGTGGTGGACAGGAAGCCGCCGACGACGCCGGAGGCCGCCGGAATCATCAGGATCTTCGACCCGGCCGCCAGGTTCTGCTGGCTGAGCTGATCGTGCAGCACGATGAAATGCGAAGTGCTGGAGGTGTTTCCGTACTTCTCGATGACATTCAGGTCCGGCGGCATGGGGTGGCCGAACTCGCGCTCGGCGATCGCGTTCATGAACGGAATCGCGGCCGCGCCGAACTGGTGGTGGATGATGTAGTCGAAACCCTCGTCGGCGAAGGTGATCCCGCTCGCCTCCATGAAGTTGCGCTGGGTGTCGGTCCACAGCAGGAACCGCGCCTCGTTGTGCATCTTCCGGTTGTCGGTGTAGAGCGCCACGCCATTGGACTTGTCGCTGGGCATGCCCAGGCACAGGTGCGAGAACTCCGAGGCGGTGGTGAGCTCGATGTAGTGGATCTTGTCGTTGTCGTCTACGGCCTCGTCGAGCACCACGGCCGCACCGGAATCGCCGACGGTCAGCGATGCGAATTGCAGATCGTATTTACTGGAAATCTCGTTCACGGCCGTTTCCGCAATAGGCGTAATGGCCTCGCCGCTGACCACGATGCCGCGTTTCACCGCGCCACTGCGAATCATTCGATCGAGAATGTAGACGCCACTCATCATGCCCGCGCAGGCATTCGAGAGATCGAAGGCGATGACATCCTCGCGAGCGCCGATGGCGCGGCCGATGGCACCGGCGAAGGACGGCTCCATGTACATCTTGGTGCCCTCCTTACTGCGCGTGATGGAGGTCGAGATGATGATGTCGAGATCGCCTGCGGCATAGGATGACCTGGACAGACAGTCCTCGACGGCCTTCATGGCCAGGGCGAAGGAGTCCTCGAGCGTCTCCGGGCGGGTGTCGCGGAAACGGCGTTCCTTGACGCCCGTGATTCGTTCGAGATCGAACTCCGGGACCTCCTTCAATTGTGAGAGCAGTTCGGCTGTGGTAACACGCTTCTCGGGCAGATAGGCGCCGATGGACTCGAATCGAGATTGCGGCACAGGGGACTCCTGAAACTGGGAGGCTCAAACCTCGTGGAAGAGAGTGAAATGTGTGTTCGTCAAGCTCGGATGAACTGAGGCTACCCGAGAGTAACTAGCTTGGGGAACTGAAGCGTTCCGTGTGGCTGTCTGAGACGAAACGTGAACGTACGCTTAGTGTTACGTGCGGTGCCGCAAAACTTCCGCACCCAGCCTGGCCGCCCGCAGCCTGGCTGAAGTGGGGGTTCACCGAAAGCTGGGCGCTGTGGTCACCGCCTGGCAATCCTCCGTTATGTGTCATCGGTATGGCCCGAGGATGACGAACCGAGCTTCTCGCTGTGAGTGAGTTCACCCGGCCACGTCACACCCGCGCGCTCTGGTGCCCCCGACTCGAAAACTGTCTGAGCGACAGTGGATTTCGCGACGGGGCGTAGCGATTCAGGCCCGTGCGGGCAGGCCCAGTACCGCGACCACGAATTCTACGAACAGCGGCGCCAATTCGGGCACCCGGTGCGCCCCCTCGGCCACGATGACCCGGCGGGTGCGTTCGCCGATGGCATCCGGAATCAGCGCGAACAGCTCGTCGGCGATGACCGGCAGGCTCGGATCGGTCGCGCGCGCCTGGGCGTAGAAGACCCGGTACAGATCCGCGAACCGATCCACCGACAGATCCCGCAGCGCCACCGACTCCTGATCCACCTTGAACGCCTCGACCAGCATCAGCCGCGCGAAATCCGGTTCGGAGGCCACGGTTTCGCAGAAGGTGACCACGATGGACTCGATGCGCTCGTACGCGCCGGCGTCGGTGGGCAGCTGGGCCAGCTCGTCGGCGATGCGGGTCGCGATGATGTCGGAGGCGGTGCGCACCGCCTCGATGAAGCAGTGCTCCTTATTGCTGAAGTGCTCGTAGAACGTGCTGCGCGAGACCCGGGCGCGCGCCACGATATCGGTGAGTGTGGTGGCGTGGTAGCCCCTGGCCTCGACGCATTCCACCATGGCCTCGAGCAGCCGGCCGCGCTGCGAGGTGAGGACGGCGTCCCGGGCGGCACGGTGCCGTTGGTCGAAGTTGGTGCGCTGCAACGTCCCCTGTGGTGCGCGAGCCGTCATGTGGACCTGCCTGTCGCGCATCCATTCCCTCTCTCACTGAACCGCGTTCGCTTCAGATGGTCATTATCGGTGGGTGCCCGGATCGGTGGCGTCCCGGGATTGCGGTCGGGTGACCTCAGTTTCATTCCTCGTGTCGTTGGGCCGCATATGCACATCGTTGCATCGGCGGATCGGCCTTCGCCATCCGCGTGGATCTCTGCCCAGGTCCGGGGTCGCTGTCGGGTGCCGCGGTCCGTACGCTGGCTGGACCGGAAAACTGGATCCTCACCGGCTACTTCGGTAGATATTCAGCTGAAGGATTGCTGTATGGATAGGCGGACAGATGCTCGACGCGCTCACACCGATTCCGGAGCAGCCGCTGCTCGGAATGTACCTGCGGCACCGCCGGGAGAATCAGGGCCTCACGCAGGAGGAGACCGCTCGGCGGATGTTCGTCAGCGTCTCGCTCTACCGGAAGCTGGAGAGCGGGGAGCGCGCGGTCTCGGCGGACCGCCTCGAGGACTGGTGTGCCGCCATGGACGTACCGATGTGGATGCTCGAGAAAGTGGTCTCGCTGGCCCTGCCCAGGGTGTCCACCTTCGCGCGCGGCACCTGGCCGCCCCGGCTGCGCCAAGAGGACCTCGACCATCTCGAGGCCCTGCCCTATCCGGCGTATTTCCACCGCTTCCCCGAATACGAGGTGCTCGCGGCCAATCGGGCCGCCAGCGGGGCGTTTCCGTGGTTGGCCCCCGCGGCGCCCGACGCCGACCGCCCGGTCAATGTCATCGAGCAGTTCCTGACCATCCCGGAAGCTCGCGAGTTGCTGGTCAACTGGGACACCATCGTGCACCGCCTGGTTTTCGGCCTGCGCGTCCTCTCGCCCGGCGTGGTCGCCCCCGAGCGCCTGGCTCAGATCATCGAAACCTGCAGCGTCAACCCGGAATTCGCGCGCATGTGGAACACCCCGATGGAAGAGGACCTGTTCAATGACTCGCTCGTGCAGGTCCGCAACCCGGCCACCGGCGAGATCATGAGCCTGACCATGCGTTCCTACAACGCCTTTCACCCGCAGAACTGCTCCTACCAGCTGTTCATGCTCACGCCGCGGTCGCCCGGGACCGCCACCATCGACCCGTGCGCGGTCCGCTGACCGGGCTCCGGCTGATCCGGGCCCGCTGGTCAGCGCGGGTGCCCCAAATCGTGCTACTGCCCCAGATTGACCAGTGCGGTAAGCGGACCGGATGCTGGAACGGCGAGATCAGCCGCTGCCCGATCCGATTCCGCGGATCGGGCAGCGGCATGTTCGGCGCGCATTCCCGTTCCGGCGATGGTGGAGTTCGGAGGGGAATCTCCACCCGCGGTCGGCGGGTGTGACTCGGTGCCCGCCCGCCGGAGGGCGGCGGGCGGCACCGGTTCTTACTTCGGTTCGACGTACTTCGGGAAGACCACGGCCGGTTCCGGCAGGGCGGTGCCCGGGCGGAGCGGGGTGGCGAGGTCCGCGAAGTTGCGGTCGGTGACGCCGAGCAGGTCCAGGATCTTCCCGGCCGAGCCGGGGATCACCGGCTGGACCAGGATCGAGACGATGCGCAGCACCTCCATGGTCACGTAGAGGATGGTGCCCTCGCGGGCGGTGTCCTCCGGGGTGCCGGCCTTGGCCAGGGTCCAGGGCGCCTGGGCGGAGAAGTAGCGGTTGGTCTCACCGAGGGTGAGCCACAGCTGCTCCAGACCCAGATGGATCTGCTGCTGGTCGAACTCGGCCCGGACCTTCTCCAGCAGGTCGCCCGCGCGCTCCAGCAGGGCCTTGTCGTCCTCGGTGAACTCGCCCGGGGTCGGGACGACGCCGCCGAAGTCGCGGGCCACCATCTTCAGGCAGCGCTGGGCCAGATTGCCGTACTCGTTGGCCAGATCGGCATTGATGCGGCCGACGATGGCCTCGTGGCTGTAGGAGCCGTCCTGGCCGTAGGAGATCTCACGCAGCAGGAAGAAGCGCACAGCGTCCAGGCCGAAGGTGTCGACCAGGTCCATGGGATCGACCACATTGCCGACCGACTTGGACATCTTCTCGCCCTTGTAGTTGACGAAGCCGTGCACGAAAACCCGCTTCGGGAGCGCGATTCCGGCGCTCATCAGGAAGGCGGGCCAGTACACGGTGTGGAACCGCGAGATGTCCTTGCCGATGATGTGCAGGTCCGCGGGCCAATACCGCTGGAACGACGCCGAATCGGTGTCGGGGAAGCCCGCGCCGGTCAGGTAGTTGGTGAGCGCGTCCACCCAGACGTACATGACGTGCTCGGGGTGACCCGGCACCGGCACACCCCAGTCGAAGGTGGTGCGGGAGATGGACAGATCCTTCAGGCCCGCCTTCACATACGAGACGATCTCGTTGCGCCGGGTCGCGGGCGCGATGAATTCCGGCCGGGTCTCGTACAGTTCGAGCAGCTTGTCCTGATAGTTGGACAGGCGGAAGAAGTAGTTCGACTCCTCGGTCCACTCCACCGGGGTCTTGGTGTCGGTGGAGATGCGGGTGCCGTCCTCGAGGAGGGTGGTCTCCTCCTCGGTGTAGAACGCCTCGTCGCGCACCGAGTACCAGCCGGCGTAGGTGTCGAGGTAGATGTCCCCGGCCTCGACCATGCGCTCCCAGATCGCGACCGACGCGGCCAGGTGGTCCTCGTCGGTGGTGCGGATGAAGCGGTCGAAGGAGATGTCGAGCGCCTTGTCCATGTTCTCGAAGACGTCGGAGTTGCGCGAGGCGTACTCCTGCTCCGCGAGACCGGCGGCCTTGGCGGCCTGCTGCACCTTCTGGCCGTGCTCGTCGGTGCCGGTCATGTAGAACACATCGAAGCCGTCCAGCCGTTTGAAGCGGGCCAGGGCATCGGACGAGATGTACTCGTAGGCGTGCCCGATGTGCGGTGCGCCGTTCGGGTACGCGATGGCCGTGGTGACGTAAAAGGCGGGGCGATCGGATGCGCTCATGGTGTGTCTACTCTATCTGCGTGTCCTACGTCGCTCGCGTGAATATCCCCATGGCAGGTGCCGCCCGTCCTTCTTTCGGGGGATGGGCATGACCAGTCGCCGACCTGCGCCCGAGCCGCCCGAGCCGCTGTCGCCGCTCATCGACGCGCACACCCACATCGATGCCTGCGGGGCCACCGATCCGGAATCGGTTGCGGCCCTGGTGGAGCGGGCTCGTGCGGCGGGTGTGCGGGAGCTGGTGACGGTCGCCGACGACCTCGAGGCCGCGCGCTTCGCGGTCCGCGCCGCGCACTGGGACGACCGGGTCCACGCCGCGGTCGCGCTGCACCCGACCCGCGCCAACCACCTCGACGACGCCGCCAAGGCCGAGCTCGAGCAGCTGGCCGCCGATCCGCGGGTGGTCGCGGTGGGGGAGACCGGCCTGGACTACTACTGGCCCGGCAAGCTGGACGGCTGCGCCGAGATCGAGGATCAGGTCGAGGGCTTCCGCTGGCACATCGACCTGGCCAAGCGGCTGGGCAAGCCGCTCATGATCCACAACCGGGAGGCCGATCACGACCTGCTGGCGGTGCTGCTGGACGAGGGCGCGCCGGAAACCGTGATCTTCCACTGCTTCTCCTCCGACGCGAACATGGCGATGGCCTGTGTCGAGGAGGGCTATGTGCTCAGTTTCTCGGGCACGGTCAGTTTCAAGAATGCGCACGAATTGCGCGAGGCCGCGAAACTCGTTCCGGACGAACTGATTCTGGTCGAAACGGACGCGCCGTTCCTGACTCCGCATCCGTTCCGGGGTGCGCAGAACGAGTCGTACATGCTGCCGTACACGCTGCGCGCGCTGGCCGAACTGCGCGAACAGGATCCGGTGCAGCTGGCCAAGATCACCACCGCCAATGCCCGCCGGGTCTACGGAATCTGAGCTACTGTTCCGCCTCTCCGGGACTTCAGCGCCCGGCTCGGGTGCCGTCGCGGGTACCGCACGCGTGCCGGCGGTCGGGTGGCGAACCTATTTCGGGCGTACCCGGCGAGTTGCCCTCAGCGCTGCGAAATCAGTTGTCACTGTCGGGGATCGGACACCGGGCTTTGGGTCGCCATATGTGTCGCAGCTCACTATGATCTAGCGCGATCTTGATTTACCTGCGGTTCGATATCGGGTCGTAATTTTCGTCCCCGCAGTTCCGTCAGGAGTGGTTGTCAATCCCGGACCCCCTCGTTATCGTACTGTGACCATGCCGGGATTTCCGATGCACGCATTGACGAAGATCAACTCGTCGCGTTCCCCGATGCTGTACGGGGCTATCGCGGCGATGCTCGTCACGCTCATCTTCGGCGCCGGCGTTGCCATCATGAGCAAGAAGCAGATCACCTTCGTCATCGATGGCAAGCAGTTCGCCGAATCCACCATGCGCGGGGATGTCCGCGGCGCGCTCAAGGACGCCGGGTACGCGATTACCAACCGTGATGACGTATCCCCTTCCGCCGGAGCGCATATCAGCGACGGATCCACCATCACGCTGAACCGGGCCCGTGAGGTCTCGCTGATCGTCGACGGCACGCCCTCCAAGGCATGGACCACCGCGCTCACCGTGGCCGAGGCGGTCACCAAGCTGAACCTGCCCGGCGACGTCTTCACCTCGCCCGCGCGCCCGACCCCGCTGCCGCTCGAGGGCGCGCAACTGCTCATCACCAATCCGCGCACGGTCGAACTCAGTGA
Organism: Nocardia sp. NPDC059154; assembly: GCF_042755705.1. Lineage (NCBI taxonomy): Bacteria > Bacillati > Actinomycetota > Actinomycetes > Mycobacteriales > Nocardiaceae > Nocardia > Nocardia sp. NPDC059154. The sequence continues at coordinate 62,984 of NZ_JBHZCS010000051.1, read as the reverse complement.
CAACGGCGCGCCCGCGTCGCTGGTCCGGCTCGCCGCCCCGACCATCGGGGAATTGCTCCAGGCGCAGGGCCGCCCACTGGTCGATCAGGACTCCGTGGAACCGGTCGCGAGCACCCCGCTCACCGACGGCATGAAGATCACCGTCACCCGCAAGATCGTGGAGAACCGCACCGAGCGGGTGCCGCTGGATCCGCCGGAGAACATCATCGAGGATCAGACGCTCAATATGAGCCGCACGATCGTCGAGAATCCGGGCGTACCCGGTACGCAGGACGTGACTTTCGCGGTCTCCATCGTGAACGGCCATGAGGCGGGCAAGGATCCGATCAAGTCCACCGTGATCGTGCCCGCGCAGCCCAAGACCGTGCGCAAGGGCGCCAAGCCCGGCACCGAGGTCCCGGACGTGCAGAACGGCACCACCTGGGATGCCCTGGCCAAATGCGAATCCGGCGGCAACTGGGCCATCAATACGGGCAACGGCTTCTTCGGCGGCATCCAGTTCGACCAGAACACCTGGGAACGCCAGGGCGGCACCCGCTACGCCCCGCGCGCCGACCTCGCGACCCGCGAGGAACAGATCGCCATCGCCGAAGTGACGCGCGCCCGCCAGGGTTGGGGCGCGTGGCCGGCCTGTACCTCGCGGCTCGGCATCGGTTAGAAGGGCTGTCCCGACAGCGTGGACAGCAGCTGGAACGGCATGCTGAGGAACATCAACCCGATATAGAGCGGGTAGCGGATCGGATCACCGTTGAGGTAGCCCTCGGCCAGCCAGCTCATCAGGTCTGCGGAACCCATGTCGCATCTCCCTTGCGTAGTGGTTACTGCCACCGGGCATGTCGGCAACGCGAGTCCTGTTGTTACCGAACGGAAATATCGGCTGCCCGGGCGATCGGCGCTCGACGCGAACGCGCAGGATCACCGGAAAGTGGATTCGAGGTAGTCGACGAGGTCGGGGGTGGTGGCCGTGCGGCGGGCGAAGCCCAGATAGCCGTCGGGACGGATGACGAAGGCCGATCCGTGGCCCGCGCGGTAGGCCTGGGCGAATTCGCCTGCGGTGTCACGGATCAGCGGGAGGCTGGTCGCGGCCGCGCCGGCCCGGGGCGCGGCGATCAGGTAGGCGTCCAGGTGGCCGTGGGCCGTGGCGGTCGCGGTCACAGCCAGCTGCTCCAGGTCGCGCAGGTCGTGATCGGTGGTGGTGTCGTCCGCGTAGAGCAGCAGGGTGTGAGCGGTGCCGTCGATGAGGGGCAGCAGCCGGAAGTCGAAGGCGACGGCGTCGCGGGTCAGGCCACGGGCGTCGGGGGCGCGAGCGCCCGCCGACGGGGCGGGCTCGCCGGGCGGAGACGGCGCGACGATCGGGCTGCCGGCGTAGTCGATGAGCAGCTGGGCCTCCCGGCGCAGGACGTAGCCGGGGTCGGTGGAGTCCGCCCCGATGCCCTCGCGGGCGCTGCGGACCGTGCGGCCGACGACCTCCTCGCCCACCGGGCGGCGTTCGGTGTCATAGGAGTCGAGCAGGGTGGGGGAGGCGTCGCCGGTGAGCGCCAGAGCCAGTTTCCAGGCCAGATTGTGGGCGTCCTGGATGCCGGTGTTCATGCCCTGGGCGCCGGTGGGCGGGTGGATATGGGCGGCGTCGCCCGCCACGAAAACCCTTCCGCGGCTGTAGGAATCGACAATGCGGTGGCTGATCCGGAAGACCGAGGACCAGCGCAGGTTCGACACCTGCGCCGGTTCGGGGGCGAGGCGGTCGACGACCGCTTGCAGATCGGGCAGGTCGGGAGTCCACCCGGTGGTGAAGCCGTGCTCGACGCCGTCGTCGCCGGTCTCCTGGTCATGTGTCCGGCCGTCGGGGAGGAGCATGGAGATCCGGTACCGGTGCCGGCCGGGGAGCGGGATACAGACCAGCAGATCATCGGTGACGCCGTCGGTCTGGTGGCTCGCGCGGATGTTGTAGCCGCGCGGCATCGACCAGCTCAGTTCCACGTCCCCGAGCATGTAGTGCTCGGTGAAGGCCGCGCCCTCGAAGGAGAGACCCAGCGCCTTGCGGATCGTGCTGTGCGCGCCGTCGCAGCCGACGAGATAGCTTGCCCGCGTGGTCTTCTCACCATTTTCGCTCGCGAGTGTCACGGTGACCCCGTCGGCGTCCTGCTCGAAAGCCGCGACCCGCGTACCGCGTTCGACGGCGCCGCCCAGCGCGGCGAGCCGGTCCCGCAGAATTCGCTCGGTCTCGTACTGCGGCAGGCCGACGAATCCGAACGGCACGTCCGGCGGCAGCGTCAGCTCGATGCGCGGGCCCGGCTCGCCATTGACGAAGGCCAGCTGCCCGTGCAGTTGGATCGCCGCGTCCAGGATCCGGCGCAGCACCCCCATCTGCTCGAACACTTCCAGCGCACGCGGTTGGATGCCAACGGCTTTCGCGTACTGCGGCGGTTTCAGCAGCGGGTCGACTATCCGGCACGGCACGCCGCGGCGGCGCAGTTCGATCGCCGCGGTCAGGCCGACAGGTCCGGCGCCGGCGACGATTACCGCGGTGTCGTCCATGGGGTCGAACCTGTCGGTGATACGGACGCCGCGGGGTTGTTCGTGGCCGAATTACGTTGTGCCGGATCGTGTCCGGGCACCGCGCCGGCGCCGTAGAAGGTGGGCAGCATGCCCTTCACCAGTACCAGCGCCGACCCTTCGCCGGAGGGGACGGCCGCCAGGTTGGTGGCGACCACGATGGTGAGGCCGGAGTCCGGGTCCGACGCCATGTAGGTCATGTAGCCCGGGATCTGGCCGTCGTGCCCGAACTGATGCTCACCGAATCGCACGAGGCCCAGGCCGTACCCGGCCATGGCCGGATTCGCCGGATCGATCGGCTGGATACTGTCCATCCGCATCTTCTGGAACTTGGCGTCGAGCAGTTTGCCGTCGACGAGCGCCTTCGTATACGTGGTCATATCGTCGACCGTCGAGATCGCCGCACCCGCGGTCCAGGTCCACGACGGGCTCGAGGTCGTCTGGTTGCCCGGTTTCAGCGTGCCCGCCAGCGCCGCGGCCTGCTGATCCGGTGGCAGTGCGAAGGTGTCGATGGTGGAGACCATGGTGCCGAAGGCGTAGCCCTGCGGATGCGGATCCGGCATCGAGGAGTCCGGCGGCGCGGGGAACGACGTGTGCTTCAACCCGAGCGGTTCGAAGATGCGCTGCCGGAAGTTGTCGGCCACAGGCATATTCGTGACCTTCTCGATGACCAGCCCCAGCAGGATGGTGTTGGTGTTGCAGTACTCGAACTTCTCGCCCGGCTGGAAATCGACCGGGTGCGCGAACGCGATGGCCAGCAATTCCTCCGGGGTCCACACCTTCTGCGGATCCTTGTCGATCGCAGCGCTGAAGTCGTAGTCGAAGGTGTAGTTGTAGAGGCCGCTGCGCATTTCGGCGAGCTGGGCGAGGGTGATGCGGTCCCCGTTCGGCACGCCCGGCCAGTACTTGCCGATCGGATCGTCGAGGGAGAGCTTGCCCTCCTGGGCGAGCTGCATGAGGACCGTCACCGTCATGGTCTTGGTATTGCTGCCGATCCGGAAGTGGTCGTCCACCGTCATCGGATCGTCCTTGCCGATGGTCCCGGTCCCGAAGGTGGCGGTCCAGTCGCCGTCCTGGGGCGACTTGACCACCACCACCGCTCCCGGAATGGCGTTGTCCTTCATCAGTTCGGTGATGATGGGCCGCAACGTCGCGGCGTATCCGGGCTCCTTGGACCCCGTATCGTTCGACGACCCGCATCCTGCCGCGACCGTCAACGCCACGGCTGCGATGAGCACGCCGAAACTCCGCCGGTATCCCATAACTCTCCGTCCGGGTCCGCTGGAACGTGGTTATGAAGCTGCTGAAGCGTTTGTCAGCCTAACTCCGTACCAACCGGTCGCGAATGGAAATGGGCGGTGTCGCTACATCAGTGCGCCACCGTCGACGCGGAGCTCGGTGCCGGTCATGTAGCGGCCGTCATCGGAGGCGGCCATGGCGACGACACCCGCGATGTCCTCGGGCTTGCCGAGCGCACCGCCCTCGATCCACCCGGGCAGCCGCGCCATGAGCGTCCAGTCGGCGTCGGCGGGCAGTTCCAGGCCGGAGGTGATGCCGGTGCTGATGCCGCCGGGCACGATATTGACCGCGCGCAGGCCCTTTTTCACGTATTCCAGCGCGATGGAGTGGGTGAGCGCGTTGACGCCCGCCTTCGACGCGGAGTACGCGGCCATATAGGGATTGGACCCGAAGGCCGAGGTGGAAGAGAAGTTCACGATCACGCCGTGCCCGGATTCGATGAGCGCGGGCAGCGCGGCCTGGATCATGAGGAAGGTGCCGGTCAGGTTGACCGAGATGACCCTGTTCCAGTCCTCGAGGGGCATGTCGTGGGTGTGCGCGGCGCGCAGGATGCCCGCGGCGTTCACCAGAACGTCCAGGCCGCCGAGGAATTCGAGGGCCTCGGCGGTGACGGCGCGGACCGCCGCCGGGTCGGAGATGTCGAGGGTGAGGGTGCGCAGGCGCTCGCGCTGATCGGCGGGGACGGCGTCGACGGTGGCGGCCAGTCCGGCCTCGTTCACATCGGCGGCGACCAGGTGGGCTCCCTCTTCGAGCAGTCGCAGGGCCACGCCCTGTCCGATGCCCGATCCCGCTCCGGTGACAAGTACTCGGCGGCCTTCGTATCTGCGCGACATGGCGAGAAATTAGAACAAGTTTCAAGGCGCGTCAATGGGCCGGCGCCGAACCGGGCGTAGCTGGTTGCCAGAGTCTTCTCATACTGGTCCTCCGTTCAAATCGATAAACTCGGGCCCCGAACAGGAATGGTCATCGGGTCGGGACTGATGGAGGATTCATGCGGTCGGTTGGTTGGCGTACACGGATTTTCACCGCGGCCATAGCGTCGGCGGGCACGCTGCTGGTCCTGCCGGCAACCGCGGCCCACGCCGAAACGGCCGGCACCGCCTTCGCCACCACCGCGCTACCGGACGGCTTCCGCGGCCTGCCGAACGGCACCATCATCGACTACTGGACCACCCGCTCCAATGGCGAACCGGTGAAAGCCAGTGGCGCGCTGTTCGTTCCGTCCGGTCCCGCGCCCGCGGGCGGCTGGCCGATCATGGCCTACGACCACGGGACCTCCGGCATGGGACCGGGCTGCGGCGGGCAGACCGACACCTCGAAGGTGAGCCGGGCCAAGGAAGACCAGGTGCTGCAGTACTTCGTGAACAAGGGCTTCGCCGTGGTCGCGCCGGACTACCTGGGCCTGGGCCGCTTCGACACCGGCCCGCACCCGTACTTGGAGATCAGCACCGAGGCCGGTGCCACCATCGACCTGGTCAAGGCGGCCCGCGCCACGAATCCGGAGCTCTCGCGCACCTGGGCGGTGACCGGCTTCTCGCAGGGCGGTCAGGCGGCGCTGGGCACCGCGCACCTGCAGGTGTCGCAGACCCCCGACCTCGACTTCCGCGGCACCATCGCGGTCGACCCGGAATCGGATCTGGAGAAGATCGCCCCGTTCGTCGGCCCCTGGGCGCCGGAGATCCCCGGTCAGGCCGGGACCGCGGTCAACGGTTTCGTGGTCAGCATGCTGGCCGGGCTGCGTGCCACCCACCCCGAGGTTGATGTCGACAGCTACCTGACCCCGCGCGGCAAGCAGGCCGTGGACGCCTCGGAGAGCCTGTGCTTCGCGGACATCATGAAGGTGGTCGACGGCATGGGCATCGGCGACATGCTGTCGCGGCCACTCGACACCCCGGAATTCCAGGCCGCCATGAGCGAGTACATGGCGGTGCCGGTCAACGGCTACAACGCGCCGATCCTGCTGCTGCTCAACACCAATGACACCACCGTGCCGTCCCCGCTGCACGCGGCGCTGGCCGCGCAGCTCGCGGCCGCCGGCGCGGACTTCCAGACGGTGATCGGCACCGGGACCCACACCCAGTTGAACCCGCAGATGTGGAATGCCATCGGCGCGTTCAGCGATCGGATCCTGGCCACGCCCACCGTGCCGTGACGATGGGCGCATGATTCCTTCGGGGCTCGGGGTGAAACCCCCGGGCCCCCAACGGCTTACTGCGGGAACCACCCGAAATCGGGTTCGCAGGTGACGTCCTGGTCCGGGCGGACACCGGTGGCGAAGTAGGTGTTCACGATGTTGTTCAGGCACGGGCTCAGATCCGGCCGGAACGCGCCGTGAATCCTGGTGTCCGCCAGCGTCACCAGGCGTGATCCGGTCAGATCCGCGTGCAGCGCAAGCCCTTCCGAGTATGCGGTGCGGGTGTCGTGGACATTGGCCACGATCAGCACCGGGGTCGCATTGTGGATCTCGGTGGGCGGTTCCACCGGATCCGGCCAGAAGGCGCAGGCGGTGATGTTGTTGGCGAATGCCCCGAACACCGGCTGCGTCGGCCGCGCGGCCTCGACATTGCCGTAGTACCAGGCGGGATCGCGCGGCGCGGCCTTGTCACCGCACATGATGGCGGCCATGCCGGCGGCGTCGAGCGGCGCCACGGAGACGATCTTGGCCTTCAGCGCGTCCATGTCGATGGGGCCGCCCGCCACGCCCGACGCCACCATGGTGAGCACTTCGGCGAGGTTGGGGTTCAGCTGCGGGTTCGGCAGCAGCGCCAGCAGCATCATGGGAATGGTGTGCTCGTCGACCAGGTAGCCGCTGCCGTAGATCTCGTGACCCGCGGACCGCCGGATGAGGTCCTCGACCCAGGCGCGCACCGCCTCCGGGGTGCTGCCGAAGTGGTACTGATCGTCGTGGCGGGCCGCCCATTTCGCCCAGTCGTCGAGGGCGTACTCGTTGATCGCGCCCATGTCCTGGTAGAGCCCGACGTAGTAGCGGTCCGGGTCGACGGCACTGTCGAAGACCATGCGGTCGGCGTGGTCGCCGAACATCTGGGTGTAGACCGCGCCCAGGTAGGTGCCGTAGGACGCGCCGAAGTAGTTGAGCTTCTTCTCGCCGAGCAGGCTTCGGATGAGGTCCATGTCGCGCGCGGTGTTGCGTGTCGTGATCTTGCGGGCCTTCTCCGGGTCGGTGCCCACGCACGCGGTGGCCAGCGCCGCGGCCACGGCGGTGTCGCGGGCATAGCCGAACACGTCGAATCCCGCGGAGAAGAGCATGGTGGGCACCGGAATCGTGCAATTGACGGCGTCGGAGCGGCCGACGCCGCGCGGGTCCATGCCGATCAGGTCGTACTGCGCGCGGACGTCCGCGGTCATGGCCTTCTGGGTGTTGACCGTCATCGCCAGGCCGGCGCCGCCCGGACCGCCCGGATTGGTGACCAGGATGCCGCGGCGGCGCGCCGGGTCGGTGGCGGCGATGCGGGAGATCGCGACGGTGAGCGTGCGACCGTCCGGATTGTTGTAGTCGAGCGGTACCAGGACGCCCGCGCACCGCGCGCCGGCGGCGTCGAGGGCTGCGTTGTCGCACGGCTTCCACTCCAGTGTCTGGTGGGAGAAGCGGTCCAGTCCCGGGGCCGTGTCCGCATTCGCCGGTCCCGCGGGCAGCGTGACCGCTGCGGTCAGCAGCGTCGCGCCCAGGACGAGCCGTCGAATCCGCCGAGCGGGCATGCACTCTCCTTCACGGTTGTGTTCCCAAGGGGCGACGCTACTCGGATACCTGGTGAAAGACCGTGCGACATGGCGGATTTGGTCCGGCGCGCGCGGCCGCCACGCCCGCACGAGTGAGTTGGCAAATGCATAGCTAACTTCGGTGTTAGACTCCGCGCGCCATCGCACTCGCGGTGTGACCGGGTGCCGGGTGATTTACCCAGCTTGATAGGTTTTCCAGAATGTCCGAACCCGAAGTCGCCGGTCGTGGAAAAGCCGCCCTGCTGGGGCCCGCCGAAGTGCGTGAGCTGGCCGAGCGTTTCGGCGTCCGCCCGACCAAGCAGCTCGGGCAGAATTTCGTCCACGACGCCAACACCATGCGCCGCATCGTCGCCACCGCGGGCGTCCACCGCGACGACACCGTGCTCGAGGTCGGTCCCGGCCTGGGCTCGCTGACCCTGGCGCTGCTCGACGTGGTCGACCGGGTCATCGCCGTCGAGATCGACCCGACCCTCGCGGCCCACCTGCCGCAGACCGCCGCCGCCCGCGCCCCCGAGCTCGCCGATCGGCTGACCGTCGTCCCCATGGACGCCATGAAGGTCACCCACGCCGACCTGCCCGCTGCGCCGACCGCGCTGGTGGCCAACCTCCCCTACAACGTGGCCGTGCCGGTGCTGCTGCACCTGCTGGCCGAATTCCCCAGCATCCGAACCACTCTCGTCATGGTGCAGCTGGAAGTGGCCGACCGCCTCGCCGCCACCCCCGGTGGCCGCATCTACGGCGTGCCCAGCGTCAAGGCGGGCTTCTTCGGGACGGTCCGCCGCGCCGGAACCGTTGGCCGCCAGATCTTCTGGCCCGTACCCCAGGTCGAATCGGGACTGGTGCGCATCGACCGCTTCCCCGAATCCCCCTGGCCCCAGGACGAATCCTTCCGGCGGCGCGTCTACGCCGTCATCGACGCCGCCTTCGCCCAGCGCCGCAAGACCCTCCGCGCCGCCCTCGCCGGCTGGGCCGGTTCCGCCGCCGAAGCCGAAAAGCGCCTCACCGCAGCCGGAATCGCGCCCACCGCCCGCGGTGAAACCCTCGACACCGCCGCCTACGTCCGCCTCGCCCAGCAGGATTGCGCCGAAGACTCGGGTGATCAGTAGGGGACCAGGTCACCGGAGCGGCATGGACGCCCTCGTCCGTCGGCGCGGTCGAGCGCATTTTCGTCACATGTCCAGGTGTGACCGCGCCGGCCGGAGGGGTCGACGCGGTCACGCGGAAGATCGACGTGCGGGATGCTTCGCGGTTTGCCGGCAGTGCGCCGTTATGGCACCCGGTCTGTCCGGGTGTGCTGGGTCGTGATCAGATCGCTGCGGGGACGTCGATGGTCAGCTGGGATGGGCTGGGGTTCGTGCTCACCTGGGCGGAAACCTGGCCCGAGCCTTCGAGGGTGAAGAAGGCGGCGTGCCAGCCGTAATGGCTGTCGTACTCGGTGGTTTTCGTCTCGGTCCTGCTCGTGCCGTTGTCCAGGTTCTGCATGGTGACAGTGGTGGAGATTTCGCAGCTTCCGGGCGCTGCCAGCAACGAGTCGAGGGTATTGGTGTCGGGGGTGAAGTTCACCGTCACCGTGGCCGAGCTGTCGACGAAGTTATCGCCCGTTTGACCCTGGTTGGCCGACAGCTGGGCATCGGCCGTGCCCGAGCACCCCGGCGTGGAGCCGGTGACCTGAGCCGAATCGAAATTCACGGGGTCCGCAGTTGCTGGACCGGCCGGTACCAAGAACGCCAACATCGGGAGGATCGGTACTGCCGCGATCTTCAGTGCGCCTCGCTTCATGACTCTCGTCCTTCCTCACGCATACCGCGGGGATAAGGCAACTGGTCGGCAAACCGCCACCCCACGCTACTCGTCGACCGCGGCATCCGACTGTCCGGGGCTTCGGCGCTCACACTGGGGGCATGGAGATCACGTCGGCTGTAGGGGCGGTTCTCGGGGCCTTCGGGCTCTCGGGGGCGGCGGGATTGAATGCTTGGCTGCCGCTGCTGGTGGTGGGGGTCGCGGATCGGGTCGGGTGGATCGATCTGGGGAGCTCGTACGGGTGGTTGTCGTCGACTCCCGCGTTGATCGGTATCGCGGTGCTGTTGGTGCTCGATCTCGTGGGGGACAAGATCCCGGCCTTGGATTCGGTGCTGCACGGCATCGGGACGCTCGTGGCTCCGGTGTCGGGGGCGATCCTGTTCACGGCCGAGACCAGTCTGTCCTCGCATCTGCCGCCCGCGGTCGCCGCGGTCCTGGGCGCCGTCACCGCGGGCAGCGTGCATGCCGGTCGGACGGTGGCGCGACCGTTGGTCACGGGAACGACTGCGGGCGTGGGGAATCCAGTGGTTTCCACCGCCGAGGACGGAGTCTCACTGGCTCTCACGATTCTGGCGCTGGTAGTCCCCGTGGTCGCCTTCATCGTGCTGCTGATCGTGCTGATCGGGCTGGGCCGGTTGGCATTCCGGGCGGTTCGACGGCTGCGCGGCAGGAGGGGGGGGGGGGAAGGGTAGGT
>NZ_JBHZCS010000051.1:9249-52890 GCF_042755705.1 Nocardia sp. NPDC059154 | reverse complement strand
GGAGTTGGTCATCCCGTTGGCCTGTCTTATCGTGCGGATGCTTGTCGGGATGGGGCTGGACCGGTGGGCGCTGGGGACGGTGGAAGGGTGCCGCGGTGGGAGTGCCGAAACGAACCCTCCGCCCCGCTAGGCGGCGGGTCAGGCCGAGATGGACAGGCCCTGGAGCAAGGTGGTGGGGCCGGCGCCGTCGCTGTCGCTGCGGGTGGTGATGGTGAGCTGGACCAGGTACTGGCCGTTGTCGGACTCGACGATGATGTAGCGGTTGTAGGCCCAGAGGGTGAGCTGCTCGACGTTGTAGGTGCCGGTGATGCCGGCGGACGGCCAGCCCTCGAAGTCGGTGGTGTCGGTTTCGAGGTCCTCCCAGCCGGGGAGCCGGCGGGCGTCGTCGAAGGCGTGGGTGAGCAGCTCGCGGGCATCGACGGGCGGGGTGAAAGTGGCGACCAGCACGACGGCGTTGTCGGCCCAGCCGTTCACGGGGGTCTGGGTCCAGACACCGTAGGAGCCGGGGAACATGCTCGGCGGAACCTGCTGCCAGCCTTCGGGAATGCCGACGGCGACCTTGGGGGCGCCGGGAGCTGCGGGGTCGACCGGGGCGGCCTCGATCTGGGCGGCGGCCAGGTATTCGGCGATGGTGGTCAACGGGGCTCCTCGCGAGGGGACGGCGGTGGTCACCCGCCATTCAACACGATGCGGCAGGGCCGCCCGGATCCGGTGATCGGGGCGGCTCTGCCGGTATCGCGGGACGAGCGATCGGTGTCGCTCATCCGCGAAAGCGGCGCAGTCGCAGGCTGTTGCTGACCACGAACACGCTGGACAGCGCCATGGCGGCACCGGCGAGCATCGGGTTCAGCAGGCCGGCGGCAGCCAGCGGGATGGCGGCCACGTTGTAACCGAAGGCCCAGAACAGATTTCCCTTGATCGTCCGCAGCGTCGCCCGCGACAGCTTGATCGAGGTCGGCACCGCGCGCAGGTCGTCACGCACCAGGGTGAGATCGGCGGCCTGGATGGCGACGTCGGTCCCGGTGCCCATGGCCAGGCCCAGATCGGCCTGGGCCAGGGCGGCCGCGTCATTGACGCCGTCGCCGACCATGGCGACCACCTTGCCCTCGTCCTGCAGCTGCTTGACCACGTCCAGCTTGTCGCTGGGCAGCACCTCGGCGATGACCTGCTCGATGCCCACCTGATCCGCGACCGTCCGGGCGGTGGCCGCATTGTCGCCGGTCAGCAGCACCGGGGTGAGGCCGAGCGCCTTCATCTCCGAGATCGCCTGGGCGCTGGTGGGTTTCACCGCATCGGCGATGACCAGCACGCCGCGCGCCTGCCCGTCCCAGGCCACCACGATGGCCGTCTTGCCCGCCCGCTCGGCCCGGATCTTGGCGTCCGCCAAGGACTCCGGCAGCGCGATGGACCAGTCCTCGAGCAACTCGACGCGTCCGATGACCACTGCCCGCTCGCCGACCAGACCCTGCACACCCTTGCCGCCGTGGCTGACGAACTGCTCCACCTTCTCGGTGTCGAGTCCGCGCTCGGCCGCACCGGCGACCACGGCCTTGGCAACGGGGTGCTCGGAGCCGTGCTCGACGGCCGCGGCCACCGACAGCAGCTCGTCGGCATCCACACCGGCGCCCGGAATCGCCTCGGCGAGCGTCATCTTGCCGGTGGTGACGGTGCCGGTCTTGTCCAGCACCACGGTGTCGATGCGCCGCGTCGACTCCAGCACCTGCGGGCCCTTGATCAGGATGCCCAGCTGCGCGCCGCGTCCGGTGCCCACGAGCAGAGCCGTGGGCGTGGCCAAGCCGAGGGCGCACGGGCAGGCGATGATCAGCACCGCCACGGCCGCGCCGAAGGCGGTCGCCACGGCCGCGCCGGTGCCGAGCCAGAAGCCGAGCGCCGCCACCGCGATCGCGATGACGATCGGCACGAACACGCCCGCCACCTGATCGGCCAGCCGCTGCACGGGAGCCTTGCCGTTCTGCGCCTCCTCCACCAGCGCGGCCATCTGCGCCAGCTGGGTGTCCGCGCCGACCCGGGTGGCGCGCACGGTCAGCAGGCCGCCCGCGTTCACGGTCGCGCCCACCACCTGATCGCCAGGACCCACCTCGACCGGCACCGATTCGCCGGTCAGCATGCTCATGTCGAGCGCCGAACTGCCGCTCACCACCGCACCGTCGGTGGCGACCTTCTCACCGGGACGGACCAGGAACTCCTCGCCGACCCGCAGATCGCCGATGGGGATGCGGGTTTCGACGCCGGCCCGCAGCACCGACACGTCCTTCGCGCCCAGCTCCAGCAGCGCTCGCAGCGCGGATCCCGCCTTCTCCTTGGACCGGGTCTCGAAGTAGCGGCCCGCCAGAATCGCGGTGATCAGCGTCGCCGCCACCTCGAAGTACAGCGCCGACGACGAGTCGCCGCGCTCGATGGCCAGGCTGAACGGGTGCTTCATGCCGGGCATGCCGGCCGTGCCCCAGAACAGCGCGTACACCGACCAGCCGAAGGCGGCCAGCGTGCCCAGCGAGATCAGCGTGTCCATGGTGGCCGCGCCGTGCTTGGCGTTCACCCACGCCGCCCGGTGGAACTGCGACCCGCCCCACACCACGATCGGCGCGGTCAGGGTCAGCGACAGCCACTGCCAGTTGGTGAACTGCAGCAGCGGGAACATGCCCATGGCGACCACGGGCACGGCCAGCGCCAGCGTCACCAACAGCCGGTGCCGCAACTGATCCGCCGCCGACGGGGCCGAATCGGATTCGGCCGCCTCGATTTTCACCGGTTCGGTGTGGTGCACGGCGGCGGTGTAGCCGGTGTCGACGACCTTGGCGATCAGGTCATCGGTCGTCACCGACTCCGGGAAGCTGACCTTAGCCTTCTCGGTCGCGTAGTTCACGGACGCGGTGACGCCGTCCATGCGGTTGAGCTTCTTCTCGATCCGGGCCGCGCAGGAGGCGCAGGTCATCCCACCGATATCGAGTTCGATCGAACGCTCGGGCGCCGGGGCGCTCATGAGTGACCTCCTCCGTGGTGGGCGGGCGCATCCGAATCGGATGCGGCAGTGGATGCTTCGTCGGTGAATTCCGCGGTGTGCACCGCGCCGCCGTGCTGGAAGTCCAGGTACAGGCGGTAGTTGCCGTCACTCGGCGCTTGCGCGTGGAAGACGACATCGGGGCCGGGTGCGGTCCTGCCGACCTCGCCCTCGGGATGGACGTGCAGGTAGGCCAGGTCCGTGGCCCGCAGCGCCACCAGGTGAGCGTACGCGCCCAGGTAGGGCTGCAGATCGGTCACCGGCTTGCCGTCGCGGGTGACGGTGAAGGTGAGTTCGCTGCCCGCGGTGGCCAGATCACCGTTGAGGGTGACGAGATAGCCGTCCACCTCGGCGGTCTTCGCGACCGGCGGCAGTGGCTTGCCGGTCACGTTCCCCGCGACCGCGATGGTGCGGCTGAGCACCAGTTCGCCGGGCCCGCCGGCGGGGGAGAAGTCGGCGAACACGCGGTAGCTGCCGGGTTCGGCCCACTTCCAGTCGATGGACCAGGTGCCGTCGGCGGCCCGGGTCGGATGCACGTGCCGGAACTGGCTCGCGTCCGAGCGGACCACGATCAGGTGCAGGTCCTTCTCGTGCAGGTCGTTGTATCGGGTGACGGCGCCCTGCGGTCCGGTGATCCGGAATTGCAGTGCGCCTTGCTGATCGGGGGCGGCGGGAGCGCTGATATCGCTGAGGGTGTAGCCGGAGAGGCTGTCCTGCAGGCCCGTCGCCACGGCGGCTTCGTGCCGACTGTGGTCGGGGGCGGCCTCGGCCGGGGCCGCGCCGGACCGGTCGCCCACCAGGGCGCCGATGCCGAGCGCGGCTCCGAACAAGACGACCAGTCCGCCGCCGAAGGCGGCGAACTTCAGCCGATCGTTCACACCGCCACCTCGTAACCCGCTTCATCGACGGCGGCGACCACATCGGCGTCGGTGACCGGGGCGGCGGATTCAACCTTGACCAGGCCGGTCGCGAGATCCACATCCACGCTGGTGACACCGTCGATCTTGCCGATCTCCTTCTGCACCGAACCGACGCAGTGGCCGCAGGTCATGCCGGTGACGGTGTAGGTGCTGGTGGCCATGGTGGTCTCCTTCGCTCGCTGTTCATACGGTGAGGGGGTATCCCCGACACCCAGAAACATACCCCCCATGGGTACCTGACGCAAGTACTCGAACGGGAAATCTGTCGACTAGGCTGTGCGCGTGCTCTCAGTTGTGCCCAGCCCCCTCGTTGTGCGCGCGCCCGCGAAGGTGAACCTGCACCTCGGGGTGGGCGACCTGCGCGAGGACGGCTACCACGACCTCACCACGGTGTTCCAGGCGTTATCGCTCAGCGACGACGTGCAGATCTCGCCGTCCTCGGCGCTACGCGTAAAGGTTGTCGGCGAGGGAGCCGACGAGGTTCCCACCGATCGCGGCAATCTGGTCTGGCAGGCCGCCGTCAAGCTGGCCGATATGGCCGGACGCGCTCCGCTGGTGGAATTCGCCATCACCAAGGGCATTCCGGTGGCGGGCGGCATGGCCGGCGGTAGCGCCGACGCCGCCGCGGCCCTGGTCGGCCTGAACGACCTGTGGGAACTCGGCCTCGGGCGCACCGAATTGTCCGATATCGCAGCCGAACTCGGCAGCGACGTCCCCTTCTCCCTGCACGGCGGCACCGCCCTCGGCCGCGGCCGCGGCGAGGAACTGCTGCCGGTGTTGTCCCGCAACACCTTTCACTGGGTGCTGGCCCTGGCCAAGGACGGCCTGTCCACCCCGGCCGTCTTCCGCGAACTCGACCGCCTGCGCGAAGTCGGCGACCCACCGCGACTCGGGAGCCCGGAGGAACTGTTGCAGGCGCTGGCCTCCGGCGAGGCCAAACAGCTCGCCCCGCTGCTCGGCAACGACCTCCAGGCCGCGGCGCTCTCGCTGAAACCCGAACTGCGCCGCACCCTCCGCGCGGGCGTCACCGCCGGAGCCCTCGCGGGCATCGTCTCCGGCTCCGGCCCGACCTGCGCCTTCCTGTGCGAGAGCGAGGAGGCCGCGGTCACCGTCGCCGCCGAACTCGCGGGCGCCGGAGTCAGCCGCAGCGTCCGCACCGCCCACGGCCCGGTCCCGGGCGCACGCCGGATCGCAGGCGACAACTGATTTCGTAAGGTTCCGGGTAACTCGTCGGGAACGGGCTAAGTCTCCCCGTACGCGACCGCCGGTCCGCAACGTGAGGTGAGTAGGCTCTTTCGGTTCGGCGAAAGGCGCGGAGAGGCGGAATTGTTCATGGCCAACCTGATCAATCTGGAAGCGGTCCGCAAGAGCTTCGGCATCAAGCCGCTGCTCGACAACATTTCCCTCGGGGTTCAGGAGGGGGAGCGGATCGGGGTCGTCGGTCTCAATGGCGGTGGCAAGACCACGCTGCTGGAAGTGCTGACCGGAATCGAGGAGCCCGACTCGGGGCGCGTCAGTCGTCGCGGTGACCTGCGCATGGCCGTCGTCACCCAGCGCGGCGTGCTGCCCGAGGGCGCGACCGTCGGCGAGGTCGTGCTCGCGGGCCTGGCCGAGGACCAGCGCACGGACGGTGTCGCCGAACACGAATGGGCGTCCAATCCGCGCATCCGGTCCGTGGTCGAGGGCATCGGTATCGCCGACCTCGGCATGGACACCCCCGTGGCCAACCTCTCCGGTGGCGAGCGCCGCCGTACCGCCCTGGCCGCCGCCCTGGTCCGCGACCTCGACCTGCTGGTCCTCGACGAGCCCACCAACCACCTCGACGTCGAGGGCGTGCAGTGGCTGGCCGAGCACCTGCTGAACCGCCGCAGCGCGCTGGTGGTCGTCACCCACGACCGCTGGTTCCTCGACACCGTCGCCACCCGCACCTGGGAGGTGCAGGGCGGCCGGGTCGAGACCTACGAGGGCGGCTACAACGACTGGATCTTCGCCCGCGCCGAACGCGTCCGCCAGGCCGACGCCAGCGAGGCCCGCCGCCAGAACCTGGCCCGCAAGGAACTCGCGTGGCTGCGCCGCGGCGCGCCCGCCCGGACCTCCAAGCCGCGCTACCGCATCGAGGCCGCCGAGGCCCTGATCGCGAATGTGCCGCCGCCGCGCGACACCGTCGAGCTGGCCTCCTTCGCGCGAAAGCGCCTGGGCCGTGTGGTGATCGAGCTCGAGGACGCCACCCTCGCCACCCCGGACGACCGGGAACTGGTGACCGACCTGACCTGGCGGCTCGCCCCGGGCGAGCGCGTCGGCCTGGTCGGCGTGAACGGGTCGGGCAAGACCACACTGCTGCGCGCGCTCGCCGGTGACGCGGACCCGAAGTCCGGCAAGCGGATCCAGGGCCAGACCGTCAAGATCGGCTGGCTGCGTCAGGAACTCGACGACCTGCCGCTGAACATGCGGGTGCTGGAGGCGGTCCAGGACGTGGCACAGCGCATGATGCTGGGCGACAAGGAGATCAGCGCCGGCCAGCTGGCCGAGCGGCTCGGCTTCACCCCGGCCAAGCAGCGCACCCCGGTCGGCGACCTGTCCGGTGGCGAACGCCGCCGCCTGCAGCTGACCCGCATCCTCATGGCCGAGCCCAATGTGCTGCTGCTCGACGAGCCCACCAACGACCTCGACATAGACACCCTCCAGCAGCTCGAGGACATGCTCGACGGCTGGGCGGGCACCCTGGTGGTGATCTCCCACGACCGCTACCTGATCGAGCGCATCTGCGACTCCACCTGGGCGCTGTTCGGCGACGGCAAGCTCACCAACCTGCCCGGCGGCATCGAGGAGTACCTGCGCAAGCGCGCCGGCCTCACGGCGGGCAGGACGGCCGCTCCGGTCAAGGCCGCGGCCCCCGCCGGCGCGAATTCCGCCGCCCCGGCGACGGATTCGGCCGCCTACCGCGCGGCCCGCAAGGAGCTGGCCAAGCTGGAACGCGCCCTGGAAAAACTCACCGACCGCGAGGACAAGCTGCACGCGGCCCTGGCCGAGGCGGCCACCGAGCCGGACAAGCTGGTCACGCTCGGCGCGGAACTCAAGCAGGTACAAGCGGAAAAGGAAGCCACCGAGGAGCGCTGGCTCGAACTAGCCGACAACGCCTGAGTCAGGGTCACACAGGTACGGCCAAACCATCACGCTCGCCGTGGTTCTTGCGTATGCCAAGGCGACAACTGATTTCGTAACGGTCGGGGTAACTCGCCGGGTACGTCCAAAATCGGTTAGGCACCCGACCGCAGCACGGATGCATGGCGTTTTACGGCTCCTCAGCTGTCCGCTGAAGTCCCGGGGAGGCGGGGGAGCATGGCGTTTACGGCTCCCCAGCCGCCCGCTGAAGTCCCGGGGAGGCGGGGGAGCATGGCGTTTTACGGCTCCTCAGCCGTCCGCTGAAGTCCCGGCGAGGCGGGGGAGCATGGCGTTTACGGCTCCCCAGCCGCCCGCTGAAGTCCCGGCGAGGCGGGGGAGTCCAAGGACGGGACCGGCAGGCAGGTGCGGGTGAATCCCGCGCCGAACGAGGTCAATTCGATGGTCCGGTACATCACCTTGGTGCCGAAGCTGGCTCGCTTGAGCAGCCGGCGTACCTCCGGCATGGCCTCGAGCAATTGGTAGCGGTTCGGATTGCCCAGTGCCTCGCGGGTGATGTCGATCAGGCCCAGCCGGTCCAGATTCGTCAGATATTCGTCGATCCGGTTCGGATACCGCAGCGCCGCATCCTCGCCCAGCAGGTTGAAAACGCCGCGGTAGGCGGTCCGCCCGGTCTTCACCTCCACCGCGGGCTGCGGCCCGTCCAGGTACAGGTGCCGCACCACACGCGCCTCGTCGGGCGCGAGCTCGCCCAGGATGCGGGCGTACGCGGTGTGATGGTGGTTGTCGTCCTCGGTGTGGAAATCGGCGGAGCGGCGCAGCAATTCGGCGCCGCGGGCGCGCAGCACGCTGGCGGGACTGGACTCGGGGGCGATCTCGGCGGCCTCGGGCGCGGTCACGCCCAGCGCCTGCCGGACCGAATGCCGCACCTGCGCGCCGGCATCGGAGAGGATCTCGCGCGGCGGCTGCCCGGCCATGCTGCCGCGCAGCACCACCGAGGTCACGCCCAGCGCGGTCTGCAGGCTCCAGAAGCTCGCCTCGACCGCGGCCGACATCGCCACTCGCACCACCCCGGTGGCGGCGCGCACCGGCCCGGCCGCGCCCCGGCGCTCGGTCGTGCCGACCGGCACCGGCAGCGGCGCGGCCTGGCGAACAGCGATATCGGTGCCGGTATCGGCGGGATCGTCCTCGCCCGAACCTGATTCGGCGCGCCCACCGGTGGACGAGTCGGTCATATCCATGAGGTGGCAACTCCTGTTCCGAAGATCAGGAGGTGAGCGTAACCGGCGAACAGGCCCAGCGCGCCGCCATGGACGAACAAAAGCCATTCGTCCTGTTTGATGGCCGAACGCAGCATGTCCACGAACTCCGGCGGGGCCAGCGCCGACATTTGTTTGGCGATGTACTCCTGCACCTGCTTGCCCTGCTGCACATTGAAGGCCGGGTCGGCGAAGGCGATCGGCGCGATGGTCATCGCCTCGGAGGTGAAGGTGTCCTGCAGCGAGTCGTACTCACGGCTGCCCAGCGCGAACTTGACCACCGACCGGGCCGGGCCGAGCGCCCGATCGGCCGCCGGCTTGAGGGTGTCCTGGAGCATCTGCATGGTGCGGTCGGCGCGCGGCCCGTTGAGCAGCTCGTCGCCGATATTGGCGACCGTCATGATCTCGCTGGCCACCAGGGCCGCGTACCCCTCGGTGATCTCCGGCTGCCGCTTGATGAGCAGGCCCTGCCGCCACGGGCACCACCACTTCGGGTAGGCCGGTTCGAAGATCAGGTTGATGCCGATCCAGTTCACCACCCAGCCGATGATCACCCCGCCGACCGGCAGCACCACCAGCGACGAGCAGCCGGTGAAGTGCAGGATGGCGACCAGCACCAGACCCATGGGCGCACCGAAGTAGAAGCCGAAGTTCTGCATGAATCGCAGTTCCTTGGCGCCCAGCACCTGGAACACCGAGTTCAGCATCTGCGGCCGCGCCTGGAAGTAGCGAATGGTCATCGACTTGACGTCCAGCAGCTGATCGATGTTCTTGCCGAGTTCATCGGTAAGTTCCCGGAGAATATCGGGCAACTGTTCGCGCACCCGGCTGTGCACCATCTCACGCAGACCGGTCGGCAGGTTGTACCAGAACTGCGGATGTTCGCGCTTCAGGATGTCCTCGACAATGTCGCGAATCTGAAGGTCCGCAATTTCAACAAAATGTTCAGCGAGCTTGTCGGGTTCCAGCTCCCGATAGAAATCCGCGACGCTGCCGAGTTTCGCCAGGCCTTTGTCCACCGCGATGCTGGCCATCTTGTCCGCCCGCGACGGCACGATCCCCTGCCAGCCGATCCGGCCGTCGTACTGCAGCAACGGCAGCACCTGAATGCGCTTGGGCAGCAATGGAAACAACGCCGCCAGGCCCGGCAGCCGAAACCCGTGGAACCGGATCGGCTTGAACAGCATGAGCACACCGGTCCAGTTGGTGATATAGCCGATCACGCCCGTGAACAACGGGATGGTGATCAATTCCAAGAGGATGGTCGGACGCACCCCAAAAACACTTTCCAGCACGACACCCTCCTGCCGACCCGCAACGCACCGCCGTTGGCGTTGACAACCCCTCGGCGGTTCGGACCTTACTGGTTCTTTAGGAATCGAGTCCAGCGGGGAGTGTCTGAGTCGGAGATCTCGGTCACACTGGCCGGGCTCGATGTTCCTCTCTCTCGATAGGAACACGAGAATGGCACGGACCACATCCATATCGCGCCCTGTGCGGTCGTGTTGGGGGTCATGTGCGTCGTTCTGCGGCGGACGTGGACTGGGGTAACCTTCGTCTGGCTCGCGGGTTCAACGTGCCCGAAGGTCCGTCGGGGGCAATAATCTGTGGACGATTGTGTTCACCTGGCGATATTCGGAGATGGACGTGGCGGAAGACAGGATCCCGGGGCAGGACGTGGCCCGTCCGGGACCCCGTGCCGTGGAACGCAGTTCGGATGTGGAGAAGCGGCAGATCAGCAATGAGGCCCGGCTGATCCGCGGCGCCTTCCGGGCCGCCGGCCTGGCGGTCGGCACCGCGGTGCGGGGGACCGAGTGGGCGGTCGGCACCAGCTTCGAGATCACCAAACAGCTGACGCAGGCCGCGCTGGACGGCGAGTCGTCGGCCGATATCGCCGAGCGCACGGGGGCGGCGCTGCGGTCCATCGCGCGTAGCGCGCTCGGTGTCACCGAGGGTTCGGTGCGCGAGATCGTCAGTTACGTACCGACTCCCATGGGTGCGCCGCAGCCGGCCATCACCAACGGCCTGGTGCGCTCGGTCACCAACGAGGACCTGCGCCGGCGCGGCGACGCGCTGCTGGCCCGGTCTGCCGACGTCTATTTCACCGAGGACGTGCACCCGGCCTACGACCGGATCCTCGATCAGCTCGCCCCCGACGAGGCCCGCATCCTGCGCTTCATGGCGCTGCAGGGACCGCAGCCGTCGGTGGACGTCCGCACCAACCGGCCGCTGGGCATCGGTTCCGAGCTGGTCGCCGGGGACCTGACCTCGGTTCCGGAGCAGTCCGGCGTCCGCTACCCGGACCGGGCCCGGCACTACCTGATCAATCTGAACCGCCTCGGCCTCACCATGACCTCGGAAGATCCGGTCGTTTTGTCGCGATACATGGTGCTCGAGGTGCAGCCCGTCGTGGAGCAGGCGCTGAAAAAGGCCGGTCGCGTGCCCAAGATCGTGCGAAAGAGTCTGCGACTGACCGAGTTCGGCGAGGATTTCTGCAATACCTGCTTCAGCATCAACGGCTGAGTCGGTATCCGGCTGATAGCGATCCGGTACAAATCTGTGCCGATCCCTGAAGGTTTCCTACACCTGATGGGATGGTTGAAGGTATGGATTCCGATGCCGTCGCGGCGATCAGCCGGCTGAAGTTCCGTTACCTGCGCGCGCTCGACACGAAGGCGTGGGACGAGTTCGCCGACACGATGATTCCGGAGGCCACCGCCACCTACAGCGAGTACCTCCAATTCGAATCGCGCGACGCCTTCCTGGCCTTCATGCGCAACACCCTGGGCCCGCACGTCATCACCGAACACCGCTGCGACCACCCGGAAATCGACGTCCACGGTGACGAGGCGACCGGCACCTGGTACCTGGCCGACACCGTCCTCATCCCGGGGCACAACATGCTGCTTCGCGGTGCGGCGTTCTATTCGGACCGCTACGTCCGCTGTGACGACGGGCAGTGGCGCATCGCGCACACCGGATACGAGCGCACCTATGAGGTGGTGCTGTCCCTGTCGGATCTGCCCAGCCTGCGCCTGACCTCGAGCCGCTGGGGGCTGATCGCCCGCGAACCCGCCGAGGCGCCGCGCGTCGAACCCAGCTCGGACGGGACGGGCACAGCCGGCTGACGCCACCGGGCCGCGCGCTCACCGCGCCGAACCTGTCGTTATCGCTGGGTGCCGAATGCGTTGCGCGTCAGTGCAGCTGGTTCTGCGCGGTTTCCAAGCCCACGCGCAGCAGCAGTTCGACCGCGTCGGCGGTCTGCTCGACGATCACCGGAACCTCTTTGCGTTCCGGCGCGGAGAAGGGCTTGAGGACGTAGTCCGCGGGATCCTGGCGCCCCGGCGGGCGGCCGATGCCGAAGCGGACGCGCAGATAGTCCTTGGTGGTGAGGGCCTGCGAGATGGAGCGCAGCCCATTGTGCCCGCCCTCGCCGCCGCCGCGCTTGAGGCGGATGGCGCCGAAGGGGAGGTCGAGCTCGTCGTGGACGACGATCACCTCGGTGGCGGGCACGGAGAAGAATTTGGCCAGCGCCGCGACGGGCCGCCCGGACAGGTTCATGTAAGTGCGCGGCTTGGCCAGCAGCACCTTGCGCCCGTCCAGGCGGGCCTCGAGCAGATCCGCGCCGGACTTCTTGTGCACGGTGAAACGGCCGCCGACGCGCTCCGCGAGCACATCGGCGACCAGGAAACCGACATTGTGCCGGGTGCGCTCGTATTCGGATCCGGGATTACCCAGACCGACCACCAGCGCGGGCCCGGCCGTTGCCTCGGTCATCGAGAACCGTTGTGGGAGTAGGGAGTTACTCCGCGGCTTCCTCGGAAGCGGCGGCCTCGGCCTCTTCCTCGGCGGCGGCGGCCGGGGCGGCGATGATGTTGACGATCAGGGCCTCGGCGTCACCGGCCAGGGTGACACCCTTCGGCAGCTCGATCTGGCCGGCGGTGATCTGGGTGCCGGCCTCGACGCCCTCGATCGAGACCTCGATGGACTCGGGGATGTTCAGAGCCTCGGCCTCGATGGACAGGGTGGTGGCATCCTGGGTGACCAGGGTGCCGGCGGCGGCTTCGCCGACCAGGGCGACGAGCACGTCGGCGGTGACCTTCTCGCCGCGGCGCACGATCAGCAGGTCGGCGTGCTCGATGTAGCGGCGGATCGGGTGGACGACGACCGACTTGGTCAGCGCCAGCTGCTTCTTGCCGTTGATGTCGAGGTTCAGGACGGCGTTGGTGCCGTGCTCACGCAGGATGGCAGCGAACGCCTGGGCGTTCACCGACAGGTGCTGCGGCTCCTCGTTGTGGCCGTAGAGCACGGCCGGGACATTGCCGTCGCGGCGGGTACGGCGGGCAGCGCCCTTACCGAACTCGGTGCGTACGGTGGCTTCGAGAAGGTTGGCGTCGGACATGACTGTCTACTCCCTACGGCTCGTCCGGCTGTAATGTCAGCGTGTCGCCAGGCGACGGGGGCCGCCCTGGCTGAGGTTGGTCTGCTCGTCGGCGAAGACCAACATGGACGGCCGAATAGGCCGAGCCGCGTCGATCACGGTGGGCAGTTGGGTGCCGCACCCTCGCCGAGACAACCTGACGACTCTAACACGCGGCCGGAACGGCTCTGCGCCACCCCCTCGACGGCCGGGTGCGGGGCGTGCGTTCCCAGGAATTGCACAGGAATATTTTCACTCTTGTTTCCGGCAATCTGACACACTACCATTTCGCATCACTCCGCCTCGCGGGGAATGCTTTGCGCCATAGGGAAATGCGCCCCCATTTCCGGTGCCGGGCAATTCGAACGACACGCTGAGTAGCTTGTCTTCCGAGTAAGGATCAGTTTGATGAAGAACATCCGCCGGTTCGGTCTGAGTGCCGTGGGCATCGCCGCCGTCTCCGCCACCGTCGCCCTCACCGCCCCGGTCGCCGCGGCCGATTCGAATGCCAACTGCCCCCCGTCCAACTCGGGCGGAACCAGCACCGGCAGCAGCTCGACCACCCTGGGCCCGCTCATCAACAACATTCTGAGCAGCCTGGGCGCCCTGAGCGGCCACGGCACTTCGACGTCCAGCGGCAACGCTTCCTCGGTCGGCTGACGAAAACTGGGCTGCGACCGGCGGTCGGTTATCTGTTTGCCTCGCTGTCGTGACCGGTTCGGGTGGTCGTCACCGTTTTCCGCGGTAATACCGCTTCGGGTAGCGGAGACGCCACTCCGGTGCTAGGCAATTTGATCGGCACGCTGAGTAGCTTGTCTTCGAAGTAAGGAAACAGATTCATGAAGAACATCCGCCGGTTCGGTCTGGGCGCCGCGGGCATCGCCGCCATCTCCGCCACCGTCGCCCTCACCGCCCCGTTCGCCGCCGCGGACACCTCCAACAACGGTATGACCGTGGTCGGCAGCAACTTCCAGACCGGCACGGCGTACACCATCAACATCATCACCGGCGTTCCCGGCGTCACCGCCAACGTGTACGACACCAACGCCTCCAACACCACGGTGTCGGTCGGCTCGGCGACCTCCTCGGGCTCCACCCAGGCGTCCGTGCAGTGGACCCCGGCCACCTCGGGCTCGCATCACCTGTGGGTGGTGCTGAGCGGCGGCTCCCAGTCGGTGCCGACCTCCGGCCCGGTGGATGTCACCGTCTCCGACCCCTCGACGACCACCACCACGACGGGAACCGGTAGCGCGGGCTCGCTGATCCCGCTGATCAGCAACCTGCTGAGCAGCCTCGGCGCCTCGACCTCGAACGGCGCCTCCTCCCAGGTGGGCTGACGTTCCGGCTGACGGCCGGTTGCCCGGAACCCGCGCGGGGGTCCGAGCAACCGGCCGTTCTGTTTACCGGGCCGTCTCGATATACGCGGCCCTATCGATTACGCGGCGTCTGCGGCTTTGAACGTGGCCGCGTAGCAATCGACGTACGGGCGGCCGGAGCGGCGCACGATATCCGCCATGAGCTCGTCGGTGGCCCGGCGCACGGCCGGCGGATCGGCGGGCGGGATATAGCGCGGGTGGCCGAAGGAGATGCCCACCTTGGCCGGGCGCAGGAAACGCCGATTGCGCGGATTGACCCGATCGGTGCCGGACAGCACGACCGGGATGACGGGAGCGCCGGTCTCCATGGCCACCCGGACCGCGCCGGTGCGTCCGCGGTAGACGCGGCCGTCGGGTGAGCGGGTCCCCTCCGGGTGAATGCCCCAGATACCGCCCGACCTGAGAATGCGGACCGCGGCGGCCAGTGAATCCGATCCCGCGGTGCCGCCGCTGCGATCCACCGGCACCTGGCCGGTGGCATTCATGACGAAGCGTTTGATGCGGCCGCGGAAGCCGCTCCCGGTGAAGTACTCCTGCTTGGCGATGAAGGTGACCCTGCGGCGTAGTACCAGGGCCAGGTAGAACGAATCCACCACGGCCAGATGGTTCGCCGCGATGATCACCGGGCCGTCCGTCGGAACATGGTGCAGCCCTTCGATCTTCGGTCGCCCGAGGAGTCGCAGCACCGGCCCCACCAATACCTGCTTCAGTAGCCAGTACCACATGGAAAGCCTCTCGAATCGTGGCGAGTAGACAATGTCTACTCATTGTTCCTACCGGACCGAGTAGACACTGTCTACCCTTGTCGGCAGAATGTGACGCATGACTTCGCTCGAGCCGCTGCGGGAACGCCTGGTGACCGCGGGTGTCGCCCTGCTCGAGGAGGTCGGCTCCGGCGAGCTCGGCCTCCGTGCCATCGCCCGCGAGGCGGGGGTCTCGCACGGCGCCCCCCGGCGATATTTCCCCACCCACAGTGCCCTGCTGGCCGCGATCGCCGCGCGTGGCTACACCGACCTGCGCACCGAAATCGATGCGGTGCAGGGTGATACGGCGCCGGCGCGGGTGCGGCGCACCTGCCTGGCCTACATCGGTTTCGCGGCCGCGCGGCCGGAGATGTTCACCCTCATGTTCCGCCACGACCTGCTGGAGGGCGCGGGCGAGAACCTGCGGGCGAACACGACACTGCCCATGTTCGCAACCTGGCGGGCACTGGTCGCCGAGTGCGTGCGCGACGGCGCGGACGAGCGGGCCCTGAGCCTGTGGACCCAGTTGCACGGCATCGCGGTGGTGGTCGCGAATCGCAGTATCGAGGCGATCGCGCCGGGGACCGATATCGAAGCGCTGGTCGCGCAGGCTGTCGCCCGGCACCTCGCAGGGCAAACCGGCGGATAGCGTGCCGGACCCGGACGCCGCTGGACCGGCCGGTCGGGCAGAGGGCCCGGTCACGTACCCTGGGGCGGTTGCCTCGTCTGCACAAAAAGGAGTCCCCCGTGAGTTCCCCGACTGCCCCCTCAGCTACCGCCGGTCGGCTGGCCGACGAGGCAGCGCGGCGGCGCACCTTCGCGGTGATCTCCCACCCGGACGCGGGTAAATCGACGCTCACCGAGGCGCTGGCGCTGCACGCCAAGATGATTTCCGAGGCGGGCGCGATCCACGGCAAGGCCGGCCGCCGGTCCACCGTCTCCGACTGGATGGAGATGGAGAAGGCGCGCGGTATCTCCGTCAGCTCCACGGCCCTGCAGTTCGAGTACGGCGACTGCGTCATCAACCTGGTGGACACCCCCGGCCACTCCGACTTCTCGGAGGACACCTACCGCGTGCTCACCGCGGTGGACGCGGCGGTCATGCTCATCGATGCCGCCAAGGGCCTGGAACCGCAGACGCTCAAGCTCTTTCAGGTCGCGCGCGATCGCGGCATCCCGGTCATCACCGTCATCAACAAGTGGGACCGCCCGGGCCAGGCGCCGCTGGAACTGCTGGACGAGATCGTCGAGCGTATCGGCCTGACCCCCACCCCGCTGTTCCTCCCCGTCGGCATCGCCGGCGACTTCCGCGGCCTGCTGCGCCGCGGCGAGGAGGGCACGCCGACCGAGTACATCCACTTCACCCGCACCGCGGGCGGCGCGACCATCGCCCCCGAGGAGCACTTCACGCCCGAGCAGGCCGCCGAGCGCGAGGGCGATGTGTGGGCCACCGCCGCCGAGGAGAGCGAACTGCTCTCGGCCGCCGGGCAGGACCACGATCAGGAACTGTTCCTGGCCGGGCACACCTCGCCCGTCATCTACGCCTCCGCCATGCTGAACTTCGGTGTGCGCCAGCTGCTCGACACGCTCGTCGAGCTCGCGCCGCCGCCGCGCGGCCGCAAGGACGTCAAGGGCAATCCGCGCGATACCACCGCGCCGTTCAGCGCCGTCATCTTCAAGGTGCAGGCGGGCATGGACACCGCGCACCGCGACCGGCTGGCGTTCATGCGCATCGTCTCCGGTGAGTTCGAGCGCGGCATGGTGGTGACCCACGCGCAGACCGGGCGGCCCTTCGCCACCAAGTACGCGCTGACGGTGTTCGGCCGCGAGCGCACCACCGTCGACACCGCCTACCCGGGTGACGTGGTCGGTCTGGTCAACGCCACCGCCCTCGCTCCTGGGCACACCCTGTTCGTGGACAAGAAGGTGGAGTTCCCGCCGATCCCGTCCTTCGCGCCGGAGCACTTCGCGACGCTGCGCGCTCAGACCGCAGGCAAGTACAAGCAGTTCCGCAAGGCCATCGACCAGCTCGACTCCGAGGGCGTGGTGCAGGTGCTGCGCAATGACGCCCGCGGTGAGCAGTCGCCGGTGCTGGCCGCGGTCGGTCCCATGCAGTTCGAAGTCGTCACGGCCCGAATGCAATCCGAGTTCAATGTCGAGACCCAGCTGGACCACCTGCCGTACCAGCTGGCCCGGCGCACCGACGCGGAATCGGCGGAGGAACTGAACCGGCAGCGCGGTGTCGAGGTCTTCACCCGCACCGACGGCGTGCTGCTCGCGCTGTTCAGCGACAAGTGGCGGTTGCAGTACATCACCAAGGAGATGCCGAAGCTGACCCTCGAACTCCTGGTCGCCGGAACGGAATAGCCGGTGCCGATACCCACCCCGGGGCCGGTTCAGCCGAGGTGGGTGGCGGTGGCCGAGCGCCGGAGCTTGCCGGAGGAGGTCTTGGGCAATGCGCCCGGGCCGAGAACGGTCACGCTGCGGGGCCGGACCCCGACCTCGAAGAAGACCGCGTGCACGATGTCGTGCTCGATGCGGTGGACCTCCTCGGGATTCTGGTGATCGTTGGATTCGACCACGACGGCGAAGCTTTCGCGCTTCTGCCCGGCGTCGAGGCGTACGGCCACCGCATTGCCGGGGCGAACTCCCTTGACGCGCAGGGCCGCTCGCTCGACGTCGGTGGGGAAGATATTGCGGCCCGCCATGATGATGACGTCCTTGATGCGGCCGCACACCACCACCAGCCCGTCGTCGGTGAAGTAGCCGAGGTCGCCGGTGTCGAGCCAGCCCTGCGGGTCCTGCGCGGCGCGAAAGCCGTCCACCGTGAGGTAGCCGGATGTGACTGCGGGGCCGCGTAATTCGATGACGCCGACGCTGCGCACCGGGAGGGCCCGGCGCTCGGCGTCCACGATCCGGCCCTCGAGGTTGTCGACCAGGTAGCCGAGGGTCGGCAGCCGGCGCACGCCGCCGTGATGGTGTTCCGGATCGCGGATGGGGACGGCCTTGCCGAGGGCCTCCAGCAGGTCGGCGTCGACGACGTCGAGGACCTGGCCGAGACCCGGATCGGGGATGGAGACCGCGAGGGTGGTCTCGGCCATGCCGTAGACCGGGGTGAGGGCCATGGGGTTGAGGCCGAAGCGTTTTCCGGCCTCGGCGAGGGCGTCCATGGTGTCGGCCTCGACGGGTTCCGCGCCGTTCCACATGTAGCGGACACTGCTCAGATCGACCGACCCGTCGGCCGCGTTCCGCAATCGGCGGGCCAGCAGCGAATACGCGAAATTCGGTGCGGCGGTGACGGTTCCGCGATACTTCGAGATCAACTCCGCCCACAGGATGGGGCGGGTCAGGAAGTCCAGCGGGGTCACGCACACCACTTCCGCACCGAATTGCATGGGCACGCTGAGGAATCCGACCATGCCCATGTCGTGGAACAGCGGCAGCCAGCTGATCATCACGTCGTCGTCGAGCTGGAACTTCACCCGATCGAACATGGCGTGGGCATTGACGAAGAAGTTGCCGTGCGTGATCTGCACCGCCTTGGGCGACCCGGTGGATCCGGATGTCAACTGCTGCAGGGCGATATCGTCCTCGCCGGTCGGCACCGGCTCGATCGGCTCGCCCGTGCGCATGGCCGCGATGGTCACCACCGCGATACCGCGTTCGCGCAGCAGCGGTTCCGCGATCTCGAACGGCGCGCCCAGAATGACCGCCCGCGCCTGGATCATGCCCAGCACGGTCTCGGTATCGTGCACCCAGACCTGCAGATCGGTGCGCGGGGTCGGCTGGTGCAGCATGGTGATCGAGGCGCCGCGCATCCACACCGCCTGGCAGGCGGGCGCGATGTCCACCGGCATGCCGGCCAGCACGCCCACCGCGTCGCCCGGGCCGATCCCGGCGGCGGCCAGGCCGCCGGCCATCCGGCGGGCGATGTCATGGATCCTGCCCCAGTCGTGCCGTACCGGCGCATCCGGTTCGCCGGTCACCAGCCCTCTCCGGGAAACGCGGGCGGTGGCATACATTTCGTCGGTGAATCGGCTCACGATCGACTCCTCAAACGCCGAACCAGCACCTCAAATAATCCCGCGCCCGGTGCGGGCTGTTAACCGTTTCGGAGTTTTGGGCGGCGGTCAGACGAAGGTCCTGACCGCCCCGACGAAGCGATCCAGGTCCTGGTAGTCGACGAAGCAGTGCGGGGAGGCACGGACCACCGAGTTCAGTTCTCTGGCGGTCATATCGAGCAGCGTGGAGCCGCGGTGGCTGACCGTCACCGTGATGGCCTCGGCGGCCAGCCGATCGCGCACCTGGACCGGTTCCAGGCCATCGACGGTGAAGGACACGATGCCCGCGTGCTGGATGCCCCGGTCGCGTACCTCGACGCCGGGAATCTCCTGCAGGGCCTTGCGCAGGTACTCGGCGCGTTCGGCGATCGCGGCGTACACCTGCGCCGGACCCAGGTCGAGCAGGTAGCGCACGGCCGCGCCCAGCGCGAGGCGGCTCGCGACCGAGCATTCCCAGAATTCGAAGCGGCCGGCGTCCGGGGAGAGCACGTAGTCGTCGGGGGCGATCCACTCGGCGCTGTGCAGGTCGAGCCGGCCGGGCTCGAGACTCAGCGCCAGGTCCGGCCGTACATACAGAAATCCGGTGCCACGCGGGCCGCGCAGCCACTTGCGGCCGGTGGCGGACAGCGCGTCCACGTCGAGTTCGGCGACATCGAGCGGCAGCTGACCGGCCGACTGACACGCGTCCAGCAGCGCCAGCGCACCCACCCGGTGCGCGATGCGGGCGGCCTCGGCGACCGGGTTCACCAGGCCGCCATTGGTCGGAACATGCACCAGCGACACCAGTTTCACGCGTTCGTCGATCATGGCGTCCAGGGAGTCGAGGTCGAGCTGGCCGCTGCCGTCACTGGGAATGGCCTCCACGACCGCGCCGGTCTGCCGGGCGCGCTGCAAGGCAGCGATGGCATTGCTGCCGTAGTCCACGCCGGAGATCAGGATGCGGTCGCCGGGGCTCAGCGGAACCGAGTAGAAGAAGTCGCTCCAGGAGCGGCTGGCGCTGTCGCTGAGGGCCAGCGCGGCCGGGTCGGCATTGATCAGTTCGGCAATGGCCGTCTTGACGCCGTGCAGCTCGTCGATGCGCTCGTTGGCGGCCCGGTAGCCACCGATCTCGGCCTCGCGCCGCAGGTGGTCGATAGCGGTGTCGACGACGATCCGCGGGGGGAGCGAGGACCCGGCGCTGTCGAGAAAGACCTGATTCCGGCACCCCGGCGTGTCGGCGCGCAGACGGGCGATGTC
This sequence comes from Nocardia sp. NPDC059154, assembly GCF_042755705.1. NCBI lineage: Bacteria > Bacillati > Actinomycetota > Actinomycetes > Mycobacteriales > Nocardiaceae > Nocardia > Nocardia sp. NPDC059154. The sequence goes on along the minus strand of NZ_JBHZCS010000051.1, from coordinate 32,736 downwards.
CAGTGTGGCGTTGTCTCTCACACGTTCGACCCTATCCACCGCGTCGAGCGCCCACCGGGGAGCCGCGCTACCCCATTGCGCCGCCTGCGGTTTCGAGCACCGCGCCGATCAGCGGCGCCGAGCGCTCGGCGAGCTCCGCGGGCGGGTACGGCCGGTCGTGGTCGAGCCACCACACGATGGATTGCATGAACATCGCCGACACGACGGCCGGCGCCAGGGCGTCACCGCCCTGCCCTGGCAGATGCTCGCTGACCATGGCCGCCAGCGCCGCGCGCATGCGGTCGGCGAACCAGGGGCTGCCGCGACGGCCCAGCAGCGCGCCGTACAACCGGTGATAGGCCTCGATGTGGGCGAGGAATTCCTGCCAGCGCTGCCCGGGCGGCCGATCGCCGCCGGCCGCGGTCAGCTCGGCGAACGCCTCGTCGAAGATCTGCTCGACCAGCTGGCCCGCGGGCTGCTGTCCGCCATGGGGGTGCGCGCGGGTGAGACGGTGCTCGTCACCGCGGCGGCGGGCCGGATCGGATCGGTGCTGGTGCAGTCAGCACGGGCGGCCGGAGCCACCGTGATCGGTGCGGTGAGCGGCGAGAAGGTGCCCGCGGCAGCGGATTTCGGTGCGCACACGGTGGTCGATTACACGGTCGCGGACTGGCCGGAGCGGGTCCGGGAGCTGACCGGCGGGCGCGGTGCCGACGTCGTGCTGGACGCGGTCGGCGAGGCGGCGTTGGCGGTGGCTGCGGACGGTGGCGGGCGAATCGGTCTGTACGGATTCGCCTCCGGCGCCTGGCCGCGGCTGGACGCGCTCACCCTGGGCACGCGTGGGCTGACCGTCAGCGGGCCGCTCGGGATCGTCTTCCGCAGATCCGACGCCGAGCAGCGCGACGATGCCGAATGGGCATTGGCCGCGGCGGGCCGTGGTGAGCTGAGGCCCCTGATCCATGCCCGCCATCCGCTGGGACGGGCCGCGGATGCCCACCGTGAGCTGGAGGAACGCCGCAATGTCGGGGCCATCCTGCTCTCGGTGCGGCCCTTTTCGCAGGATGGGGAATCGGCTGTTCCTCTGCAGGCGTTCTCCTTTTCGTCAGATTTGTTGTCACAGTCGCTCGCTACTCTTGTTTGGGTCGCCGTGCGATCCCCGGCGGCGACCGCATCAGACGGAGGTTGGCAATGGCTGTCACGGCGTCACCGACCGATGTGCTGCACAGTGGCCTGGCCGAATCGGACCCGGGCGGCGAATTCACGTCACGCGCCGCCGCCGAGGCTTATGTCGGAAAAGTCTGTTTCAAACAGGGCCCACCGCTGCTCATCGGCGCCGAACTGGAGTGGCTCACCGCGCAGGGTGAACTTTCGGCGACCAACTCGCGTCCGGACCTCAGGGTCCTCGCGGACGCTCTCGGACCACATGCGCCACGGTCCATTTCCCCCGATTCCCCGGCCGTTCCATTGCCGGGAGGCAGCCGGGTCACCCTCGAACCCGGCGGTCAGATCGAACTGTCCAGCGCCCCGTTCGGCACCGCCGCCGAACTGTGCGAGCGCTTGCGGGCAGACACGATACGCCTGCGGGAGCTGCTCGAATCCCGCGAAATCCGAACTATTTCCGCTGCCGCCGACACAACTCGGCGGCCGCTTCGTGTGCTGCAGCTGCCGCGCTACCGGGCCATGGAGCGGTCCTTCGCCGGCATCGGCCCGTTCGGCGCGCTCATGATGTGCAATACCGCCGCCACCCAGGTGAGCGTCGACGCGGGCGCGAATCCCGCCGAGATCGCCGCCCGCTGGCAGGCCCTGTACGCCGTCGGTCCCGCCCTGCTGGGCGCTTTCGCCTGCTCACCGGGGCTGCACACCGCCCCGCCCGGCGACTGGGCCTCCCAGCGCATGCGGGCCTGGCAGCGGCTCGACCCGCTCCGCACCCGGCCGCCCGTGCACGACTGGGCCGACCCGATCACCGGGTACGCGCGCTGGGCGCTGGACGTGCCGCTGCTGTGCGTGCGGTCGATGGACCCGCAGGCCGATGACTGGTCGGCCCCGCCCGGTGCCACCTTCGCCGACTGGCTGTGCGGGGCGCTGGACGAGGAGATCGGCCGCCGCCCGGACCGGGCGGATCTGGACTATCACCTCACCACCCTGTTCCCGCCGGTCCGCGCGGCCGGGCACCTCGAGGTCCGCTACCTCGACACGCAGCCGGGCGACGGGTGGTCTGTGCCGGTGCATGCCATCGACGCGCTGCTGTCCGATCCCGGAACCATCACGGAGGCAACGGCTCTGGCCGCCTCCACCGCGGATCTCTGGTCCGAATCCGCCCGCCGCGGGCTGGCCGACGCGGAGCTGCGGGCAGCCGCGGTCGCCCTGCTCGACCTGGCCACCGCGCATGCCGGCACTCCCGAGGCGGCCAAGGAATTGGCTGCCGCCGCCGACCGATGTCGCAGCGGCCGCACCCCGACAGAATCGGAAGTTCTCTCATGACTGTTCAGCATCTGCCGGGATCGGATCGGGCGGAGACCGAGGCGTTGCGCGGACGAATCGCGGACGCGCTCGAGCGGGCGCGCCGGCGGACCATCGGACTGACCGAGTGCGTCGACGAGGCCGAACTGGTCGTGCAGCACTCGCGACTGATGAGCCCGCTGGTCTGGGATCTCGCACACATCGGCAACCAGGAGGAACTCTGGCTGGTGCGCGATGTGGGCGGGCGGGAACCCGTGCGGCAGGACATCGATCACCTCTACGACGCCTTCCGGCACGCCCGGGCGGACCGGCCCGCGCTGCCGCTGCTGGATCCGGCGCAGGCCCGCGACTATGTCGGCACCGTACGGGACAAGGTGTGGGATGTGCTGGACCGCAGCCCCTTACGCGGCAATGACCTGGTCCACGACGGCTTCGCCTTCGGCATGATCGCCCAGCACGAGCAGCAGCACGACGAAACCATGCTCGCCACCCACCAGTTGCGGACCGGTGAAGCGGTGCTGTCCGCCCCGCCCACCCCCGCCGCGCGGGTGGCGGTCACCGGTGAAGTCGTCGTTCCCGCAGGCGAATTCATCATGGGCACCGACTCCGATCCCTGGGCCCTGGACAACGAGCGGCCCGCGCACCCGGTGCACGTCGACGCCTTCGCCATCGACGCCGCGCCCATCACCAACGAGCAGTATCTGGCCTTCGTCGACGACGGCGGCTACGAGCGGCCCGAGCTGTGGTCCGAGCGCGGCTGGGCGCACCGCGTGGAGGCCGGGCTGACGGCGCCCCAGTTCTGGGAGCAGGACGCCGGAGGGCGTTGGTGGCGTAGGGTTTTCGGCACCATGCAGCCGCTGCGTGCCCACCAGCCGGTGGTGCACGTCTGCTGGTTCGAGGCCGAGGCCTACGCGAACTGGGCGGGCAAGCGCCTGCCCACCGAGGCGGAATGGGAGAAGGCCGCCCGCTTCGATCCGGCCACCGGCCACTCCCGCCGATACCCCTGGGGCGACATCGATCCCACCGAAGCACTGGCGAATCTCGGCCAGCACCACCTGGAACCGGCCGATGTCGGGGCCTACCCCGCGGGGGCGTCCCCGGCCGGTGTCCATCAGCTGATCGGCGACGTCTGGGAGTGGACCGCTTCGGGTTTCGAGGCCTACCCGGGCTTCCGTGCCTTCCCGTACCGGGAATACTCCGAGGTCTTCTTCGGCGGCGACTACCGCGTCCTGCGCGGTGGTTCCTTCGGTGCCGACCAGGTCGCCTCCCGCGGCACCTTCCGCAACTGGGATCACCCGATCCGCCGTCAGATCTTCGCCGGCTTCCGCCTCGCCCGGGACCTGAGATCGGACGAGCGCTGATGTGCCGTCACCTCGCCTACCTGGGCCCACCCACCCCGGTAGGGGTTCTCCTGACCCGGGGCCCGAATTCCCTGCGCACCCAATCCTGGGCCCCGCGCGACATGCGCGGCGGCGGCACCATCAACGCCGACGGTTTCGGCGTCGCCTGGTGGCACCACCCCGATGCCGCCGCTCCCGACCACGGACCCGGCGTCATCTGGCACGGCGGCACGGCGGCGGATATCCGGGCTGCGGCGGAAACCGTCGGCGCTCAGATGGATCAGGCCGGATCCGGTGCCGCGGGGGCGGATCCGGTGGTCAGCCGGTATCGCAATGCGGCACCGATCTGGACGGATCCGGCGGTCGACGAGGTGTTGCCGCAGATCCGGTCCGGAGCAGTACTGGCCGCAATCCGTTCCGCCACAGTGGGAATGCCGGTAGAGCGAGCAGCCTGCGCCCCGTTCACCCACGGCCGCTGGGCCTTCAGCCACAACGGCGCGATCCCCGACTGGCGGCGGGCGCTGAGTGCGGTTGCCGCCGAATTCGATTCGCCACCGCTCCTGGAGGCAGAGTCCCTGACCGACTCCGCCGCCCTATGGGTGATCCTGCGCGGACTGCTCGAAGGTGGTGGCGACACCACTGCGCGCGTCGAGCATTCGGGCATCGGCGAATCGCGGAGTTTCGGCGCGACGGTGGCGTCCCGGTCGTCGATCAGTGTCACCTCGGCTTCCGGTGCAGCGCCGGAGGTTCGGATCTGGGGGTCGGCCACGACCTCGGACGGCTCTGTGTTCCACGGTGCGGGGGCGAGAGATCCGGGGGAGGTATTGCGGCTGGTGATGGCGGCGGTGCTGGCGCGGTCGCCCCGCGCGCGGTTGAACTTGCTGATGGGGGACGGGGCGGGGATTTGGGGGACGACGTGGCATCACTCTTTGTCGGTGTTGGAGACCGACGGGTTCGTGTTGGTGGCCTCGGAACCGTTCGATGACGATCCGCGGTGGCGGCTGATTGCCGATCGGCAGCTGCTGAGCGTGCGGGACGGGCGGGTGTCGGTGGAACCACTGGATATCGAGATCGGAAGGGCTGGCTCATGACTGCAGCTACGCTGGAAATTCATCTGACCGACGAGGATTTGACGACCGCGCTGCGCGCGGACGTGCGACAGGGGCTGACCGCGGAACCGAAGTGGTTGCCGCCCAAGTGGTTCTACGACGCACGCGGCAGCGAGCTGTTCGAGAAGATCACCGAACTGCCCGAGTACTACCCGACCCGCACCGAGCGGGCCCTGCTGGAACGGGTGGTCGGCGAGATCGCCCGGACCGCGCAGGCCGAGGTGCTGGTCGAGCTCGGCGCGGGATCGGCGGCCAAGACCCGGCTGTTGCTCAACGCACTGCAGGCCGAGGGTCCGCTGAAGAGCTATGTGCCGCAGGATGTCTCGGTCTCGGCGCTGCGGATGGCGGCGGACGAGGTGGCCGCGGAGTTCCCCGGCCTGGGCGTCCACGGCGTGGTCAGCGATTTCACCGCCACCCTCGACAACCTGCCCGGCGGCGGCCGCCGCATGGTCGCCTTCCTGGGCGGCACCATCGGCAACCTGATCCCCGCCGAGCGCGCCGAATTCCTCGGCGGCATCCGGGATGTCCTGGAACCGGGCGAGCAGCTGCTGCTCGGCGCGGGCCTGGTCATCGACCCGGCGGTTCTGGTTCCCGCTTACGACGACGCCGCGGGTGTCACCGCGGAATTCAATCGCAATGTGCTGCATGTCCTGAACACACGGCTGGGCGCGAACTTCGAACCGGAGAAGTTCAGGCACGTCGCGATCTGGGACGCCGAACGGGAGTGGATCGAAATGCGCCTCGAGGCCACCGAGGCCATGTCCGTCCACATCCCGGAGCTCGACCTGACCGTCGATTTCGCGGCGGGCGAGCAGCTGCGCACCGAGATCTCCGCCAAGTTCCGCCGCGAGGTCCTCGAAAGCGAGCTGGACGCAGCCGGTTTCGCCACCGAGCGGGTCTGGACCGATCCTGCCGAGCGGTTCGCCCTGGTGCTCGCGGAGCGCAGGTAGGCACAGTGCTCGCGGAACGCAGGTAGGTGTGCGGGCGGTGGCGGCTACTTCTGCGCCGTCACCGCCGCCAGCCACTCGATGAGCGGTCGCATATCCTCCCACGCCGCCCGGACCTCCCGGGCGGCGCGCGGGGTGCTCAGCCACTTGGGTGCGCCGAAATCTCTGCCGGCGGTGAGGGATTTGTGCCGCAGCAGCTCGATGCGGGGGTGATCGATGTCGTAGCCCTTGGGTTTGGTCGCCAGCTTGTCCCCGCCGATCTGGTATCCGGCCGAGACGAGCTGTGCGATCAGCCCTTCCAGTTCCGCCCCGCGCACCTCGTCGTCGATGGCGACCCGCAGCGCGGTGAGCTGGGCGCTCTCGGCGGCGTACATGCCGCCCCCCACCCGCAGTCCGGCCGCGCTGATCTGGACGTACCAACCGGAGTACTGCGCGCTGTACACCACCGCGCCCTGATGGTTCTTGTAGGGCGACTTGTCCTTGGCGAAGCGCACATCCCGGTACGGCCGGAAGATCTTGGCCTCGCCGAAGTCCGGTTCCAGCTCGGCGACAAGGGCTTTCATCGGATCCCGGACGGACTTCTCCCATACCTGCTTGTGGGCGTTCCAGAAGGTCTTGCTGTTGTCGGCTTCCAGATCCTCGTAGAAGTCGAGTCCGGCGAGCGGGAATCCGGTGAATGCGGTCATGTCAATTAGTGTTCGGCATGACCCCGGAGCCGTAGATCGCGACCCCGATGATGATGCCCAGCACCAGCGCCACCCCGGAGGCGACCGCGGCCCACTTGCCCAGCGGCTCGCCCTTGCCGTGCCCGATCACGCCGAGCACGATGCCCGCGATGCCGAACAGCGGCGGACAGAAGATGAGCGCGATGACCGCGCAGACGAATCCGATGATCGAGAAGGTCTGCGGCCCGCTGCGCGGCGGCGGCGCACCGAAATTCGCGCCACCGGGATACGGCTGATACGGCTGCCCGTAGGGCTGCTGACCGTACGGCTGCTGACCGGGTCCGAACTGCTGCGGGTACGGCGGCTGCGCACCCTGGGGGTAAGAAGGCTGCGAACCCTGAGGGGAGGGAGCGTTCGGGTATGGCGGAAACCCGCCGCCCGGGTAGGCGGCCGGTGGTTGATCGCCCTGTGGCGGGTATCCGTACACCCCGCCCGCCGGGTACTGCGGCTGGGCCGGTGGCGGCTCGAACTGCGCGGCCGGATTGAACTGCGTGGGGTCGGGCTGACCGGGAGGCGGGGGAGTGCCCGGGATGTACCGGAAGGTGATGTCGTCCTCGGGCGGTTCGTCGGTGGGCCGAGCGCCCGAGGCGTCCTCCGGCGTGTCCGACGCTGGCGCGTCGGATTCCTTCTTGAACATATCGGCCGGTCCGGTGCCGGATTCGTCCGACGGCTTGCCGGGCTCGTGCGGCGGCGTGCTCATCGCGCCCTCCTCGATCGTGGTGTGCGTCTTCAGGGATATCCCTCTGCGGGACGTGCTACGCAACAGTCCTAATCGCCGAGTTCCTCCACGATGTCCATGGCGGCGACCTCCGCGGGCCGGTCGTCCTCGGCCACGAACTCCTCACGCTGCCGCCGGCGGCTCCACTCCTGGTCCAGTTCGGCTCCGATGCCGAGCCTGCCGGTGTCGTCGTTCTCGCGATTGCGGATGATGAGGTCCTCGGGCGGATCGGTGATGAACCGCGTGTACTCGCGGATCTCGTCTTCCTGATCGTCGTCGCCGAGGTCGTAGTCGAGGTTGTCGACATCGCTGTCGAAGACCTGATCGGTGTCGAAGATCTCGTCCATGACGCGGGCATCGTCCTCGTCGGGCCGGCCGGCCATTCGGCACCACCTCTCCGCGCAGTCAGCGCACCAGTAGCAACCCTGAGTTCGATCCAACGCTACCGCTTGCCTTCAGAAACGGACATCCATTGCCATCCCCATTTCACGCAAGAGCACCCCTCCCGTGCAGCGGGAGGGGTGCTCTTGGGTGTGTTCTTCGGGCTGAGCTACGAAGCCGGTTATGCGTTCCCGTTGAAAAGGCCGGTGACGGAACCGTTTTCGAAGACCTCGCGGATGGTCTGTGCCAGCAGCGGGGCGATCGACAGCACGGTCAGCGTCGGGAACTTCTTGGCCTCGTCGATCGGCAGGGTGTTGGTCACCACGACCTCCTTGGCCCCGCAGCTGGCGAGACGCTCGGCGGCCGGGTCGGACAGGATGCCGTGGGTGGCGGCGATGACCACGTCGCCCGCGCCGGCCTGCTTCAGCACCTTGACCGCGCCGGCGATGGTGCCACCGGTGTCGATCATGTCGTCGATCAGGATGCAGGTGCGGCCCTCGACCTCACCGACCACGCGGTTGGAGACGGTCTGGTTGGGGACCAGCGGGTCGCGGGTCTTGTGGATGAACGCCATCGGCGCGTCCGCCAGCGAGTTGGCCCACTTCTCGGCGACCTTCACGCGGCCGGCGTCGGGGGAGACGACCGTGATGTTGGACAGGTCGTAGTTGTTGCGGATGTGCTCGGCCAGCTGCACCTGCGCGTGCATGTGATCGACCGGGCCGTCGAAGAAGCCCTGGATCTGATCGGTGTGCAGGTCGATGGTGATGATGCGGTCCGCGCCCGCGGTCTTGAGCAGGTCCGCGATCAGGCGGGCCGAGATGGGCTCGCGGCCGCGGTGCTTCTTGTCCTGACGGGCGTAGGGGTAGAAGGGCAGCACCGAGGTGATGCGCTTGGCCGAACCGCGCTTGAGCGCGTCGATCATGATCAGGTGCTCCATGACCCACTGGTTCAGCGGGGCCGGGAAGCTCTGCAGCACGAAAGCGTCGGAGCCGCGCACCGATTCCTCGAACCGGACGAAGGTCTCACCGTTTGCGAAGTCGCGCGCGGTCTGGGGAGTGACGTGAACGTTGAGTTCCTTGGCCACCGCCTCGGCGAGCTCAGGATGAGCGCGCCCCGAGAACAGCATCAGATTCTTCTGGTTATCGGTAGAGAACGCGGTCACTGACGTTCGCCATCCTTTTGCTCGTTGGATATCTCGGTGGTTCCCGGCGGATCCGGGAGAGCCGCGAGCGCCGCTTCGGCCGCGCGGGCTGCATCGGTGCCGGGGCGATTGCGCTGCACCCAGCCTTCAATGTTGCGTTGTGCTCCACCCGACACCGCGAGCGCTCCCGGGGGAACGCTTCTGCGCAGTACAGTACCCGCCGCCGAATACGCGCCGTCACCCACGGTGACCGGCGCGACGAACATGGTGTCGCTGCCCGTGCGCACGTGCGAGCCGACCGTGGTGTGGTGCTTCTTGACCCCGTCGTAATTGACGAAAACGCTGGAGGCGCCGATATTGCTGTATTCGCCGATGGTGGCGTCGCCGACATAGGTCAGGTGCGGGACCTTGGAGTGCGCGCCGATGGTGGCGTTCTTGGTCTCGACGAAGCCGCCGATCTTGCCCTCCGCGCCGAGCGAGGTGCCGGGCCGCAGATAGGCGAAGGGGCCGACGCTCGCGCCCGGGCCGATGCTCGACTTCTCGCCGTGCGTGCGCACCACCTTGGCGCCGTCGCCGACGGTCACGTCGGTGAGCGTGCAATCCGGTCCGACCTCGGCGTCCTCGCCGATCACGGTGTCGCCCAACAGTTGTACGCCCGGCCGGATGACGGCGTCGCGGCCGATGACCACGTTCCCGTCGATCCAGGTGCTGCCCGGATCGATGATGGTGACCCCGGCGCGCATGTGCCGTTCCAGGATGTAGCGGTTGAGGGTGCGGGCCGCGCCGGCCAGCTGCACCCGATCGTTCACGCCGGTGACCTTGGCGGAATCGATCAGCCGCGCGCCGTGCACCGGATGTCCGGCCTCACGGGCCAGCTTGAGCACGTCGGTGAGGTACAGCTCGTGGCGGGCGTTGGCGGTATCGATGCGCGAGATCATGATTCGCAGCACGGCCGCGTCGAAGACGTAGACGCCGGAGTTGACCTCGGTGATGGCCGCCTGCGCCGGGCTGGCGTCGGCGTGCTCGACGATCTCCAGCACGTGGCCCTGGGCGTCGCGCACGATGCGGCCGTAGCCGTTCGGGTCCTCGGGCTCGAAAGTCAGTACGGTGACTGCGGATCCGTCGGAGTAGCTGCGGTGCTCGTCGAGCAGCGCGTGCAGGGTGTGCCCGTCCAGCAGTGGCACGTCGGCGTAGGTGACGAGGACGTCGCCGTCGAAGTTCTCCGGCAGCGAGGTGAGCGCGCACTGCACGGCGTGCCCGGTACCGCGTTGTTCCTCCTGCACCGCCAGGGTGATCTGGCGGCCCAGTTCGGCTCCCACCTTGCCGACCGCGTCGCCGACCTGTTCGCGATCGTGACCGATCACGGTGATGAGCGCCGTCGGGTCGATCTCGTGCGCGGCATGCAGCGCGTGGGCGAGCATGCTCCGACCGGCGAGCGGGTGCAACACCTTGGGTGTCTTGGACCGCATTCGGGTTCCGGCTCCGGCGGCGAGAACGACGACGGCGGTCTGCTGTGGCATGGATCTCCCTCGGCTGCCGGTCATCGTGTGCTGAGTCAAGTTGTGCTGGGCCACAGTGGGTCAGCACCCACAGCGTGGTCAGCGATTTTGTGCGGGGCCCACCATATCGACCCTGCGCGTGAGCTCCGCCGCCAGGACTCGAACCTGGACAAACTGAACCAAAATCAGTTGTGCTGCCATTACACCACGGCGGATTGGCGCTTCATGCGGGTCTGATCCTCGCATGAAGTACGCCTCTACGTCGAACCGCTTACATAGATTCGAACGTGTCTGTCGATAGGCTACGTACGAATGCGCGGCGGCCCATGGCCCCGCACCCCCTGCAAAGGTGCTCGGGGGCAGGGTGAAAGGGCAGGTGGCGATGACGACGGGCGAGGGCTCCAAGCCGGCGCGGCCGCGCATGACCGGCACCCAGCGCCGCCAGCAGCTCATCGAGATCGGCCGGGCGCTGTTCGCGGAGCGGGGGTACGACGCCACCTCGATCGAGGAGATCGCGGCGCGGGCCCAGGTGTCGAAACCGGTGGTGTACGAGCACTTCGGCGGCAAGGAGGGGCTCTACGCCGTGGTGGTCGACCGGGAGATGTCGACGCTGCTGGAGATGATCACCTCCTCGCTCACCCAGAACCGTTCGCGGGTGCGGCTGGAGCAGGTGGCGCTGGCGTTGCTCACCTATATGGAGGAGCGCACCGACGGCTTCCGGATCCTCATGCGGGATCAGCCGGTGTCGGCCGCGGAGGGCACCTACTCGAGTCTGCTGAACGAGGCCGTGAATCAGGTGGCGCACATTCTGGCCGGGGATTTCGAGCGCCGCGGGCTGGACCCGACGCTGGCGACGCTGTACGGGCAGGCGCTGGTGGGAATGGTTGCGACGGCGGCGACCTGGTGGCTGGACGAGCGCCAGCCATCGAAGGAAGTGGTGGCCGCGCACCTGGTGAACCTGTGCTGGAACGGCCTCACTCATTTGGAGGCGGAACCCCAGCTGGCGTCGGAATGGCCGAGCGGCAAGGGGTTATAGAACCCGGCGGTTTGAATTCAGGTCTGATATGTCTGTCCTAGCGGGGCAGAACTGGACAGTTAACCAGCGAATTGCGAAGGAGGACGGGTCGAATGCTCGAATCGACTGGCAGCACGCAGCCGGGTGGTACGGTTCACCCATCCTTCGAGTGCTGTTCGAACTGTGATGTCGGTCAACTTCGGGATATCGGTCTACTTCAGGATGGCTGGTTTGATGACAGGCGGCTCTGATGGCTAGGCAGGCGCGTGCGGAGATCACTCGCGATTCCGTGCTCGCGGGCGCGGCCGATGTCTTTCTGCGACTGGGCTACGCGAACGCGTCCCTGTCCGAGATCATCGCGCAGTCGAATGTGACCAAGGGCGCGTTGTACTTTCACTTCGGATCCAAGGAAGAACTGGCGCGCGCGGTCGTCGATCAGGGCAACGAGCGACTGGTCAGCGCATGCCAGGGATTCTTCGATCCGCGGGTGCCGGCGCTGGAGGCGTGCATCGGGATCACCTATGTGGTCGCCGACCTCACCATGAACGACCCGATGGTGGGCGCGATGCTCAAACTGACCCATCAGATCGGCGACTATCGCGGCGCGACCGGCGACAATATCGCCAAGACCTGGGGTGAGACGCACCGTTTGCTCGCCGAACGCGCGATCACCCAGGGGGATCTCAAACCCGACCTGGATCCCGACACCATCGGCATGCTGCTGCAGGAGATGACCACCGGCGTCCATATCGTCGCGGTCAGCACCGAGTCCATCGATCAGATGGCGACCCGCATGGAGCGGGCCTGGTACTTCCTGCTGCCGAGCATCGTGCCCGAGGAGAAGGTCGCCTACTTCCGCGAATTCGCGGCTCGCCGCCTGCGTCGCTACGTGCAGTAGGACTGTGCACCGTGCGGTGCGTGTGAGCACGTAGCGAGCAGTGCTGTGGCGCAGCGGGTTTCGCGAATCGGCTACTTGAGCCCCGCCTGCCACTTGGTGAGCGCCTTGGTGAACAGGCGGTTGGCCTCGTCGGCGTGGTAGTCGTTGACGTTGGCGTTGTAGTCGAAGTACCAGACCTTGCCGCCCGACCGGCAGACATAGTGCAGGCCGCGGGCCTGGCCACCGCCGGCCGCCGTGGCGTCCATCTGGTAGCCGATGATCTCGTCGCCCACCGCCGGAATGTTCGAGATCTTCGTGTACACGATCTGCATGCCGTCGTAGATCACCGTCGGGCAATTGTCGGAGGCGTCCTTCTCCTCGTCGAATTCGCTCTGGATCTCGGTGGGGGTGCGGAACGCGACCGTCGTCGCCACCGAGGCGCCGCCGTAGCCGCCCTTCTGGGCGAACGCTGAGGTGGCCTTCGCCGCCGGTTTGGTCGCGGGCGGGGCGGCCTCCTTCTTCAGCTTCGCGGTGCAGTCCGGAGTCTCACCCGAGACCCGGGCCTCATCGGTGCCGTCGTTGGTCTGCTGCTCCTTCTTGGTGTCCTCGGTCCACCCGACCGGCAGGTCGTCGACCGCCAGCACCATTGCCGCCGGATCGCTCGTGCCGGCCCCGGTTTTGGTAGTGGCGGCCGCGCTCGATGTCTCCGCGGACTGGGCCTGCGTGCCGCCCGCATCATCCGGCCGCGTCGCCACCACAGCGATCACCGCACCCACGACCAGCACCGCGACCCCGGCCAGCGCCACCAGGATCATCCGATTCTTGTTGCGCCCCAACGGTTGTGTGACCACCGGCGGTTGTGCGCCGAACTGACCCGGTGCGCCGAAGGGCTGCTGCTGCGCGAATTGTCCTTGCGGCATACCGAACTGGCCCTGAGGGGAGCTGAACTGGCTCTGCGGCGAACCGAACCCCGGCGGCGGGAACCCGTGCTGCGGAACATCATGACCCGGTCCCGGGGCGAAGTGCTGGGGCTGTTCGAACTGCTGCTGTGGTTGCCCGAATTGCTGCTGCGACGGGAACCGGCCTTGCGGCGGAAACTGCGTCTGAGCCGGTTGCCCGTGCCACTGCTGGGTGGCTGCCCACTGGCCGTCCGGCTGCGGTGGATTGCTGTGGTGGTCCGGTTGCCCGCCGGAGGGTGGCGCGGGTGGCGGTGTGGTCATGCAGTCCCCTGGATCCGGGCGTTCTGGTCACAGCGGGTCGAGCCCCGGACCTCCTCCCCGCGGGGACCATTGTTATCACAGGGCCCCGACGCCGGTAGGTCGGCGAAATCGGCGGCAGAGCCCGGGACGGGCTACTCGCCCTCGAGTTTTCGCCGGCCGCCTGCGCGGTTGTTGGCGATGATCTGCCGGAACATGGTGAGAAGGGCTGGAGCATTGAGGGTTTCGCCCTCCGCTACGGCGATCATGCGGGCGGTCTTGTTGTCGTGACCACCGGTGATGATGCCCTCGGGATCGGGCACGATGGCCCCGTCGTAGAGGAAGATGTCGACGGCCTTCTTGGTGGCGAGCAGCGCGCAGATATTGCCGTCGAGCACGAAGTAGGGCCGGACCGTGCGTTTGATGGTCTCCTCGACCGCCGGGTCGGCGGCGTGCACCAGGTCGCGGACCTGGCCGCAGATGGCCTGTTGCCAGCCGGGCAGGGCGTCGATGTAGGCGTCCACTCGCGGATCGCTCGCATAGGACATTCCGCCATCCAAGCACGGCCGGGGCGCCCGGGGGCCAAGAAGCGTCTGCGTGCTGAAGCTGTCACAGCGGGTGACTAGACTCAGTTGGCTGTCTGAAACGCTGATCCGCGCCGAGGAGTCTGCCCCATGACCACCCAACGTCCACCTCTGGCGGGACTGGCTGCGGTGGCCGGTGCCGATGCCGCGCTGGAGCAGGTCGCGAGTCTGATCGGCCGGGAGTCGGCGATGCTGGTCGCGCCGTCGGCGGTGCGGCCGTTCGTGGCGTCGACCATTGCCGGGCACCGCCCGCTGCTGGTGGTGACGGCCACCGGGCGGGAGGCCGACGATCTGGCCGTCGAGCTGACGGAGATGCTGGGCGACACGGTCGCACTGTTCCCGTCCTGGGAGACGCTGCCGCACGAGCGGCTCTCGCCGGGCGCGGACACCGTGGGCCGGCGGCTGCAGGTGCTGCGCCGGCTGGCGCATCCGGAGGACCCGGGGTTCGCGGGTCCGCTGCGGGTGGTGGTCACCACGGTGCGCTCGCTCATGCAGCCGATGGCGGCGGGGCTGGGGGAGATCGAACCCATCGTGCTGCGCCGCGGCGCCGAGTTCGACTTCGACCAATTGCTCACGCGGCTGGTGGAATTCGCCTACGAGCGGGTCGACATGGTCGGCAAGCGCGGCGAGTTCGCGGTGCGCGGCGGCATTCTGGACGTCTTCCCGCCGACCGCGGATCATCCGGTGCGCGTGGAGTTCTGGGGCGACGAGGTCTCCGAGGTGCGCGCCTTCTCGGTGCAGGACCAGCGCTCGATCCACGAGGTGCCGATCGACCTGGTGGTCGCGCCGCCGTGCCGGGAACTGCTGCTCACCGACGCCCTGCGGGAACGCGCCGCCCAGGTGGCCGCCGAGAATCCGGCCGATGCCGCGCTGGTGGAGATGCTGGAGAAGATCTCCCAGGGCGTCCCGGTGGAGGGCATGGAGGCGCTGCTGCCGGTGCTGCAGCCCGGTGAGCTGCAACTGCTGGTGGACGCGCTGCCCGCGGAAACCCATGTGCTGCTGTGCGATCCGGAGAAGGTCCGCACCCGCGCCGCCGACCTGGTGCGCACCGGGCAGGAATTCCTGGAGGCGTCGTGGACGGCGGCCTCCTTCGGCGGGGCCGCCCCGCTGGGCGCGCACGGGCTGGATCTGGCCGCCTCCAGTTACCGGGGGCTGGATGTGGTGCACGCCGATGCCGAGCGGCGCGGCCTGCCCTGGTGGACGCTGAGCCCGCTGGCCGCCGACGATCCGAAGGAGATCGCGCTGCCGGTGCTGGCCGCCGCCTCGGCGCGCGGTTCGGAGGAGCTGGTCGCCACCATCTTCGCCTCGCTGCGCGCGCATGTCGCGACCGGTGGCCGCGCGGTCATCGTGGTGGCCGGACACGGTACGGCGCAACGCATTCTGGAACGGCTGGCCGATGCCGAGGTGCCCGCGGCGGCGCTGGAGGCCGGTGCCGAGCCGGTGCGCGGACTGGTCGGCGTGCTGTGCGGGTCGCTGCACGACGGCGTCGTGTTCGATGACGCCAAGCTGGTGGTGATCGCGGAGTCCGACCTCACCGGCAACCGGGTCACCGCGCCCGGCGAGGGCAAGAAGCTGCCCGCGCGGCGGCGCAACCAGGTCGATCCGCTGGCGCTGACCGCCGGCGACATGGTGGTGCACGACCAGCACGGCATCGGCCGCTTCGTGGAGATGATCGAACGGACCGTCGGCGGCGCGCGCCGCGAGTACCTGGTCATCGAGTACGCGCCCAGCAAGCGCGGCCAGCCGGGGGACCGGTTGTTCGTGCCGATGGACTCGCTGGATCAGCTGTCGCGCTACGTCGGCGGCGAGATGCCGTCGCTGTCCAAACTGGGCGGTTCCGACTGGGCCAATACGAAGCGCAAGGCGCGCAAGGCGGTTCGCGAGATCGCCACCGAGCTGGTGCAGCTCTATGCCGCCCGGCAGGCCGCGCCCGGCCACGCCTTCGGCGCGGACACGCCGTGGCAGCAGGAGATGGAGGACGCCTTCGCGTTCACCGAGACCGTCGATCAGCTCTCGGCCATCGCCGAGGTGAAGTCCGATATGGAGAAGGCGGTCCCGATGGACCGCGTGATCTGTGGTGACGTCGGCTACGGCAAGACCGAGATCGCGGTGCGCGCGGCCTTCAAGGCGGTGCAGGACGGTAAGCAGGTGGCCGTGCTGGTGCCGACCACGCTGCTGGCGCAACAGCATCTGCAGACCTTCACCGAGCGGATGGCCGGTTTCCCGGTGGTGGTGAAGGGCCTGTCCCGCTTCACCGATGCGACCGAATCGCGGGAAATCCTGGAGGGCATGACCACCAAGGATGTCGACATCGTGGTGGGTACCCATCGTCTGCTGCAGACCGGGGTGCGCTGGAAGGATCTGGGCCTGGTCGTCATCGACGAGGAGCAGCGGTTCGGCGTCGAGCACAAGGAGCACATCAAGGCGCTGCGCACCCACGTGGACGTCCTGACCATGTCCGCCACGCCGATTCCGCGCACGCTGGAGATGTCCCTCGCCGGCATTCGCGAGATGTCGACCATCCTCACCCCGCCGGAGGAGCGGCATCCGGTGCTCACCTACGTGGGCGCCTACAACGACAAGCAGGTGGCCGCGGCCATCCGCCGTGAGCTGTTGCGCGACGGCCAGGTGTTCTACGTGCACAACCGGGTGTCGTCGATCGACAAGGCGGCCAAGCGGATTCGCGACCTGGTGCCGGAGGCGCGAGTGGCGGTCGCGCACGGGCAGATGAACGAGGACATGCTCGAGAAGACCGTGCAGGGCTTCTGGGAGCGGGAATTCGATGTGCTGGTGTGCACCACCATCATCGAGACCGGTCTGGACATCTCCAATGCCAATACCCTGATCGTGGAACGCGCCGACGCCCTGGGCCTTTCGCAGCTGCACCAGCTGCGCGGGCGGGTCGGCCGCTCGCGGGAACGCGGCTACGCCTACTTCCTGTACCCGCCGGAGAAGCCGCTCACCGAGACCGCTTACGACCGGCTCGCGACCATCTCGCAGAACTCGGATCTGGGCGCGGGCATGGCGGTGGCCATGAAGGACCTCGAGATTCGCGGCGCGGGCAATGTGCTGGGCGCCGAGCAGTCCGGCCATGTCGCGGGTGTCGGCTTCGACCTGTACGTGCGCCTGGTCGGCGAGGCGGTGGAGGCCTACCGGGCCGCCGCCGACGGCCGCCCGATCTCGGTGGACGAGGAGGTCAAGGAGGTCCGCATCGACCTGCCGGTGGACGCCCACATCCCGCCCGACTACATCGCCTCCGACCGCCTGCGCCTGGAGGCATACCGCAAACTCGCCGCCGCCCAGGACGATTCGGCGCTCTCGGCGGTGGTCGAGGAACTGGTGGACCGCTACGGCCCGCTCCCCGTGGAGGTCGGCCGCCTGGTCTCGGTCGCCAAGCTGCGCCTGCTGGCCCGCGAGTACGCCATCGCCGAGATCGGTGTCACCGGAACCACTCTGAAGGTGTCGCCGCTGCAGCTCCCGGATTCCAAGCAGCTGCGGCTGAAGCGGCTGTACCCCAGCGCCACCTACCGCCCGGCGACCGGCATCGTCCAGCTGCCGTTGCCGCGCGTCGAGGACAGCGTCGGCGCGGCCCGCGTCCGCGACGTGCAGGTGCTCCAGTTCGTCGCGGACCTGCTGCTCGCCCTGGACGGAAAGGCCCCGGGCGCAGTGGATGTCAAGGTCGCAGCGGAGGTGCTGGCTCCCCGATGAGTTGCCCGACCAACGCAAGCCCGCCACGGGCGTTCGTAGGGCGGGCCGTCGTGCCGACGGCGTCGTGCGTCCGGCCCGCGGCTGCGGTGGCGTGATGAGTACCGGGAACGGCGCGGGAGCGGAGTCGGTCCGGCGGGCCCCGGAACAGCCCAGCGCGGGTGGCGGTTTCGGGCGTGGCGAGGCGGGGCGCGAGGCGATGGCGGCCGAATCCGCGGCGGATGCCGCGCGCATGATCGCGGCGCTGGGCGAGGCGGTCGAGGTGATGGACCGGCTGTGGAACTTCGGCGGGTGGGAGGTGACGCAGACGCATGATTCGCTGCGGCCGTACCTGCTGGAGGAGACGTACGAACTCCTGGATGCCATTCAGGCCGAAGACGCGGAGACCATCAAGGAGGAGCTGGGGGATCTGCTGCTGCAGGTGCTGTTCCACTCCCGGATCGCCGAGGCCGCAGGGGAATTCACCGTCGCCGACGTGGCCGCGGCGCTGGTGTCCAAGCTGGTGCACCGCAGTCCGCATCTGATCGGTGAGCACGGTTCCGGCGAATACGGCATCGATCCGGCCGCGGCGGTCGCCGACAAGATCGCGGCGCAGGAAAAGGCTTGGGAGGAGCGCAAATCCGCCGAGAAGGCGCGGCGCTCCTGCCTGGACGGCATTGCCATGGCGCAGCCCGCGCTGGCGCTGGCGGAGAAGGTTCGCTCGCGAGGTATCAAGGCGGGTTTACCCGAGGAGCTGATTCCCGGCGCTCTGCGTGTCGTGGAGCTCGGCGGGCCGGACAGTGCCGAAGAGCGGTTGCGCAAGGCCACTCTCGCGTTCGCCGAAGCCATCCGCGCCGCCGAGGATGCCGCGGAAATCGATCGGGGTGAGCGGCGCGCGCTGGCCGCCGCGGACTGGCATCGGTACTGGCCGCGCGGCTGAACGGGATCCGGCGTCGCGGACGGATCGGGCGTCGCGGTCGCGATGCCGGGCGATAACGGCGGTGTTGCCTTCGGCTCGTTTCGGCTAGCGTCAGAGGGGTGCATGCTTCGGGGCGCGAATCGATTACCGAGTACTACCCGTCACGAACGGGTGCGATCATCGCGCTGGTCTTCTTCCTATTGATGACCGCGCTACCCGGTTTCGTGGTGTTCGACGGCAATCAGCAGCTGGTCATGCGGGTGCTCGGCGGATTGGCCATGGCGTTGTTCGGTTTCGGGGTGTATGCCATGCTCGAGGATCTGCTTCGCCCGCAGCCGACCCTGCTGGTCACCGACCAGGGCTTCACCTATCGCGGGTTTCCGCATGTGGCGTGGGCGGAGGTGGAGCGGGTGCGGCTGGGCATCGGGCGGTTGCGCAAGGGCGGTCGCGCGGAGATGTTCGCCGAGGTGGTGCTGCGCGATCCGGCCGAATTCCGTGACCGCGTACAGGCACTCGGCGATGTGACGACGCGCCGTAATCCGGACCGCCGGCTGTTCATCGTGGCCGAGCGGCTGCCGGTGCCGGTGCCGATGGTGGTGGACGTGATGCGGGAGCATCATCCCGGTCTGTCGGTGCGTGCCGTCGAGGACGCGCCCGCCGACGCGCCGCCGGCCGCGCCCCGCTCACCCGATCGCGACATGGTGGAGAGCGCGCTCGTGAGCGCCCTCACCGATGCGCTCCCCGTCGGCTGGAATCTCGCGGTCCTGTGGTTCTCCCGGGTCGGCGACGACGGCCACGCCGGCATCCAGCTCGAGCTGACCGACCCCGACGCCGATCACACCGACGAGTTCCAGCCCTCCGAGGAGATCCTCACCCTCCTCAACCGGCTCAAGGAAGTCTGCTACGACCAGATGACCGGCACCTGGCTCAGCGGCCAGGTCGTCCTCCGGGCCGCCTCCACCAAGGCCGAATTCACCCTGTCCTTCAAGGAAATCCCCGACTGGCTCCCCATCCCCGAGCCCGACGAATGCCGCCGCGAACTCGCCACCTACCCCCGGGCCGGCGACGAAATCCCCACCTGGCTCCGCCAACGCATCTCCTGACCGCGCGGACCGCTCAGGGCCGGACGTTCTCGACTACGTCGGTGATCACCGAATAGGTGCTCAATACGTTGCTCTTGATCGGCGCGTGGTCGGGCCAGTCGTGTGCTGCCCGAAACGCATCCGACTCCAGATACCCGATATACGCGGCCTCATCGGCGAATTCGAGCATCGACACATAGCCGCGCCCGACCTCCCGGGCGCGCATCAGCCGTGCCCCCACCAGTCCCGGTACCGCCGACAGCGTCCCCCGCATGCTCGCCCCGAAGTTCCGTTCGAACACCTCCCGATCCGCGTCCGCCACGAACAACTCATTGACGACGACAAACATGACTACTCCTCGAGATTCAGCGCGCGACCGATGAATCGCACGGTGGTGGACAGCACCCGATCGAAACCATCCCCTGCGTCGATCCGATCGATGGCCCGTCCCAACGCCCCATCGACCAGCTCCGCGGTCAACTCCGGTTCCGGATCTCCCCGCTCGGCGAGTGCCTGCCGCAGCGGTTCGGCCATTTCATGATGCGTACGTGAAATCCGCTCCCGTGCACTCGCATCCGTCAGCCCAGCCCCGCCGAGGACGGCGATCCGATGCGCCCCCGCCCCCGCCAACTCCACCGTGGCCTGCACATAGGCGATGACGCGCGCATCCGCCCCTTCGGCGGCCGCGACGGCCTCGCCCACGATCCGCCCCCAGCTGGCGAACGAGTCCACCACGATCCGCGCGAGAATCTCCTCCCCCGACCGGAAGTACTTGTACACACTGCTCCTGGCCAGCCCCGCCGCCGCCCCCACCGCCGCCGGCGTCACCGCCCCAACCCCCTTGCTCAGCAACAACTCCCGCGCCGCCGCGAGCAGCACCTGCTCCTGATTGGCCCGATGCTCCGCCACCGTCGGCGCGTCGATCCTCGGCACCCGAACCTCCTATCTTGGCGACACTGTGTCCCCAAGATAGCAGTCATGGCGACACGCTGTCGCCAAGATCGCTATTCGGATTCGAGTGGTTCGGCGCGCATCCTTGGGATAGGGATCGACAATGGTGCGGGGAACATCATCGCGCAGAGATGCTGCAGAAGACCTGACTCGGCCAGGCCGCCGCGGGTTCAGTCTTCGGCGAGGTAGCGCTCAACTGTTTCGACCTTGGCCTTCATGGCGTCGGTGACGCCCGGGCGGATGTCGGCTTTGAGGACGAGGCTGCAGCGTGGGGCGACTGCCATGACGGCGTCGGTGGCTTGCTTGACGACGGCCATGACCTCGTCCCATTCACCTTCGATGGTGGTGAACATGGCATTGGTCTCGTTGGGGAGGCCGCTGGCGCGGACGATCCGGACCGCTTCGGCGACGGCGCGGCCGACGTTCTCGCCGACGCCGAGCGGGGTCACGGAGAAGGCGATGATCAAACGTTCACGCCGTAGTCGCGGGCGATGCCGGCCAGGCCGGAGGCGTAGCCCTGGCCGATGGCGCGGAATTTCCACTCGGGGCCGTGGCGGTAGAGCTCGCCGAAGACCATGGCGGTTTCGGTGGAGGCGTCCTCGGTGAGGTCGAAGCGCGCCAGTTCGGAACTGGTCACGGCGTCGATCACGCGGATGTAGGCGTTGCGGACCTGGCCGAAGGACTGACGGCGGACGTCGGCCTCGTGGATGGAGACCGGGAAGAAGATATTGGTGATGGTCGGCGGCATGGCGGCCAGGTCGACATTGATCACCTCGTCGTCACCGTCGCCCGCGCCGGTGAGGTTGTCGCCGGTGTGCTCGATGGTGCCCTCGGGGGAGCGCAGGTTGTTGTAGAAGATGAAGTGCGCGTCGGAGAGCACGCGCTGGTTGGATCCGCAGGCCAGTGCGCTGGCGTCCAGGTCGTAATCGGCGCCGGTGGTGGTGCGCACGTCCCAGCCCAGCGCCACCGCGACCTTGGTCAGGTTGGGGGCCTGTTTGGACAGCGAAACGTTTCCGCCCTTGGCCAAGCTGACAGACACACGGACTCCTTCGATACTCAGTTGCGGTTGGCCGCCATCGCTTTGAGCGTCGCGACTCGTTTCTCCAGATAGCGTAGTTCGCTGTCGTCGAGGACGGTGCGCTGAATTCCCGTGGCGACCGAGAATGCCGATTGCCGGTGGTCGTCGATCACCTCGACGGTCAATTCCACCGCCACATAGTCGTCCGCGTCCGGCATGGGATCGGCGATCACCTTGGCGGTGCCGCGGGCGCACAGCGCCACATCGCCGCCGCCCAGAATCAGCAGCGCGATATCGGGGCGTTCCCGCAGCCGCGCCAGCGAGCCGCGATCGAACTTGAGGCTGAGCAGGATTCGGCGATCACCGGCGCGCACCGGCCAGGAGACCGGGATGGCGTGCGGTGCGGGATCGGTGGTGACGAGGACCGCGATGGTGTCCTGCGGCCATTCGGGGAGGGCGTCCAGTTCGGGGTGGTCGGTCGGATGTGCTGTCGTCTCGGTGTCGTCCGGTTCCGTCACTGTCGAGGGCTCCTGACGTTCCCGCGCTTCGGCTACCATCCGCGTCACCTCACCATCGGCTCCGCACAGCGGGCTGGACTGTGCTGCCGCAAGTGTATGCCGTTGCCGCGCTGGCCCGCTGGCGTCCGATCGGGGCCCGCGGCGTGCCGGTTCCGCGAGGTTCGTCCGTTACGACTGTGAAAACACCGCCGGACCTGCGGGGAAACAGATTGACGAGAAGCGATAACGGCTGCATCATTCGTTACAGTCCCTCGACTGAACGAGGTCATGCGAGTAGCCGGCCGATGACCGCCCGGTGAATATCGTCCGCCCATCCGGGTGTCGACGAACGCAGCAGCTTTTCCCAACCGGCGCGGCAGGCGCTATGTGAACGAGTGAGGTGAGTGCGAATGGGATTCCGGCCGTATCAGCGACGACCGTGGAATACACCTCGCACCGCCCTGTCCGCTCCGTTCTTCTGACTGCCCAACAGGTTTCACGACGCTGCCGGTACCGGGTCCGCCCGGCGTCCGGTCGCGCCGGTCCGGGGCTGCAGATATGAGGTGAACAGCGCGAAGAGAGCGGAGATGGTGATGGCGGATCTGGGTTCGGGGCAGCAGCCGGAAATGGTGGAGATGGTGGGGCGCGCGACCGCGGCGAATCTGGTGGTATCGGATGCGGTCATCGACGATCTGCGTTACCTGCGTGGCGAACTGGCGGCCGCGGACGTGCCGTTCGTGCTGGTGCGCGATGCCGACCATCGGCTGGTACTGGCCGTGGACAGCGGTCACCGGTCGGCCCTGAGACGGGTGCTGGGGGCCGCGATGGTCGCGGGCTTCTCCTGCAACGAGAAGCCGCACAATGTCTTCCGCCTCGGCCGCGACCTGGACCCGGCCCATCACGTGGAGCTCGAGCTGTGGGAGTACCACGGCGACACCGTCGAGTGCCCGCGCCCGAATGCCCTGACCCGCATGGTCTTCGACGTCGCCGACGTGGAACCCGCCACCGTGCTGCTCTACGACGCCAGCTGGCCCACCCTGGCGGGGATGTTCACCCCCAACCCGACCGACGTCGGCTTCGACATCGACCTGGTTTTCTCGTGGGTGGATGGCACCGACCCCGAATTCCGCGCCCGCCGTGCCGGAATGATGGCGCAGGTGGTGGTCGGCGAGGGCGACGAGGCGGACGCCCGCATCCGCCAGATCGACGAACTGCGCTACGCCCTGCGCTCGGTGCACAAGAACGCGCCGTGGATCCGCCGCATCTTCATCGCCACCGATTCCCGGATTCCGGACTGGCTGGCCGACGACCCGAAGGTCACCATTGTCCGTGCGGTGGACCACTTCTCGGACATCAGCGGCCTGCCGG
>NZ_JBHZCS010000051.1:0-9239 GCF_042755705.1 Nocardia sp. NPDC059154 | reverse complement strand
TGTTCAATTCCCATGCGATCGAATGCCAACTGCAGCACATCGAGGGCTTGTCGGAGCACTTCCTCTACTCCAACGACGACATGTTCTTCGCCCGCCCCGTGCGCCCGTCCATGTTCTTCACTCCCGCGGGCATCAGCCGCTATATCGAAGCGGGCACCCGAATCGGCCCGGGCGCCAACAACGAACGCCGCAGCGGTTTCGAGAACGCGGCCCGCGTCAACCGCGACCTGCTGACCCAGCGTTTCGGCCACGTCATCACCCGCCACCTCGAGCACACGCCGGTGCCCTTGCGCCGCAGTGTGCTCCTGGAAATGGAGCAGGTCTTCGCCGAGGATTTCGCGCGTACCCGAGCCAGCCGCTTCCGCGCCGCCACCGATATCTCGGTGACGAATTCCCTGTACCACTACTACGCCCTGCTGACGGGCCGCGCGGTCCCGCAGGAGGCCGCCAAGATGCGCTATGTGGACACCACCATGTACACGGGCCTGGCCCTGCTCGATGGCCTGGCCAAACGCCGCAACGTCGATTTCTTCTGCCTCAATGACGGCAGTTTCCCGGAGGTCCCGGAGGCCGAACGGGTCCGCGCCGTCTCGGAATTCCTGGAAACCTACTTCCCGGATCCGGCCCCCTGGGAAAAGCCGGATGCCACCTTCGGCACCATGACGGCCTTCGAGTCCGGCGCGGCCTGACCCGTCCGGGGCAACGACTGTCAACCGTCCGGTGGGCGCTGCCGGACCGGACCCGGGTTCGGCGCGCACCCGCGCGGCGAACCCGGACGGTCGCTCAGAGTGCGTACGGATTGAAGGTGCAGACCAGGTTCGGGTGGCCGGCCGGGTCCAGGGCGTGCAGGGCGATGGACGCGGCCCGTGGGGAGTACATCATCGACAGGTGGTCGGACAGGTCGATACCGCAGTTGTCCTGCAGGGTCACGTTGTTCACCGTCGCGCCGGGTCCGGCGGTCAGGAAGGTGGCGTTGTACGGGGTCGAGATCTCGTCGTGGGTGGTGCCAACGCTGGTGTAGTGCACGCCGGGGACGGTGTCGCCGGTGGCGTCGAGGGTCGAGTAGAAGCTGGATCCGGTGACCTGCTCGATCAGGCCCTGACCGACCAGTAGCTGGCTGAATCCCAGTGCGTTGAAACCCATGTCCGTCAGATGCCGGCCCAGGGTGGCGATGCCGTCGAGGGTGGTGCCGTGGTGGGTGGCGCCGAAGGTGATCAACTGGTCGACCTTCCCGGCGCCGCCGTCGAATTTCAGGTATTGGTCGGCGACCGTGCCGCCCTGGGAGTGCCCGATGATGTCGACCTGGTGTGCGCCGGTCGACGTGAGCACCTTGTCGACGAAGGTGGCGACCTCCTTGGCCGACTCCTCCATGGGCGCAATGCCATTGACGCCCGGCACCAGCGCGCCCAGACCACCCTGCTGCAGCAGACCCTCCTGGCCGAAATTCAGTGCGTACACGCAGAATCCGGCCGCTTTGATCTTGGGCGACAGGTAGGCGAACCCGTCATAGGCGTTCATCCAGGATCCGTGCAGCAGCACCGCCGGCTCGGGATGTGCCGCAGTGGGTTTGCATTTCCAGTCGTTGGCGCCGGCGGGGGCCATGTTCTCGTTGGCGAGTGAGAAGGTGAACGCCGCGACGGCGTCGGTCATTTCGGGACCGTTGCCGGTCGGGAGGGTGGAGTGCGGCGCACTGGAGATGCCGGTGTCCGCGAGTGCCTTGCCGGCGGTGGTCACGCCGGTGTTGATGGCGTCGACGAGGTCCTGGATCGTGGGCTGGGTAGCGGCCTGGGCGTTGACGCTGTGCGTACCGGCCATCACGGCCGCGCCCATGATCGCGGCGGCGATGCGCACGCGCATCCGGTTGCTCGTGGTCATCTGGATGTCCTTCCTGCAGGTGGCGGGCTTCACTGCCCGAACCTGGATGCCGAAGGTAGAGCTGCGGCCGCGTCCGTTCGTCCCGGTTGCAGGGGGATTCCACGTTCCAACAACGGCGCGAGTAGGTCGGTGTGAGGACCTCCAACCCCGAGATGGGTGTGTCCTCGCTCCACGCGAGTCCGCTACCGCGAGAGCGCCGGCCGTCGAGCGGTGGCGCTGATATGCGCCAATAGTGTTCGGTTGGAATCTGATTGGTGCCGCCGCTCACCCTCGGCAGCATGAAGAAGAAATTCCTCGCCGCCACCGTCCTCGCCGCCGCCTCGACCGCCACCATCCTCGGCGCCGGCCCCGCCTCCGCGGACGACGTGCACCAGATCTACTTCGCCTACGGCACCGACAACGGCTACGTCAGCGGCCGCCTGACCGGCTTCAGCCACGACACCTACCAGGTCGACGCCCACGGCGGCCAGGTCATGGTGGTCGACGCCACCCCCTACTGGTCGGACGCGACGGTCACCATCACCGGCCCCACCGGCACCCTGTCCTACCAGCACCAGTGGACCTCGGTCACCCTGCCGGTCAACGGTTCCTACCGGCTCACGGTGTCGTCGCCCAGCCACAGCACCGTCGACTACGGCCTCAGCGTCAAGATCGACTGAACTCCCACACCATGATCCTGTGGGGCGCGCTGTCAGCGCGCCCCACATCGGCGTGCGATGACCTCGGAACGAAGCGCGCATCCGGTAGCGCGGAGCCATGGTCGACGACCTTCTCCCGGTCGGACTCGGGGCCTCGGGGCAGCACACGGCGAGTGGGCTGCAAGTACCGCGACGGCCTTCGAGTCCAGTGCGGCCACCGGCACCTCGAGTCAGGCTTTGCGCACCGATTTCGTCACTCTCGACAAGCGGTTGAGCTTCTCGAAATATCTCGCGGCATCGTGACTTCCGGACGTCAGGTGGGTCAGGTCGAAGCACTCGCCATTGCAGAGAGTGACTCGCCCGGCCGATGTGATCGCGGTGATGATGCAGTCCGCGTCGTCCCTTCCGGTCATCCGGAACCGCACGGGCGCACCTACTTTCACCCAATCGGGCAGCCTGATCATGGTCGCTGCCCCTCCTGCTCACGCTCGTCGCGCAACCGCACGAGGTGTCGGCGCAGCGCGCAGCCGGCCTTCTCACACGCCTCACTATGGGCGCGCAAGAGGGCTTCGATCTCTCGATCGGAGAACACCGTGCCGCGCGAGGGCTCGGCGTGCCATGCGGGGTGGTCGCGCAGAGAGGCCGCCCGGTCGGACACGGGTGGATCAGCGGGCGCGATATAGGGATTGGTCATCATCGACTCCGAGTCGTCTGACGGGAAGAGGGCACGTCCTTACCGCGCGCGATGCCTGCCATGCACGCGGTGGCGGTTGTGTAGCGGCACGCGGGCAAATCGGCCGGCAACCAGCGCCGTGTGACCCGGTGCAGCGGTGCGGGCGTCGCTGAATCCCCACCGTGCGACAGCCAGAAGTGCGGTTCCTGTAGCAGTAATCAGAAGTAAAAACCAAATGTCCCAAAGCATTACGCCAGCTCCTCGCTGAATGCGCTTGCAGATCTGGGGTTTCGATAGTTGGCGGCGCCTCGCCGCATCTGTCCACTGAACAATACGCTGGTTTAGTAAACCTGACAATGAATCCGTAGCTGGCTTCGTGCTCGTTTCGGCTACGGTGGGGTCAGCTCCTTTGCAGGGAAGGATCGAGGTCAGATGGCGCCGGTGTCTCCGACGATCGCTCGCTGGGAACTGATGCTGCGCATCAGCTCTCGTGCCGAGGAACGCGGCGAGAAGGGACACACCCTCGCCCGGGCGGTCGACGTGACCCCGCAGTACTGGTCGAAGCTCGTGAAGGGGCGTGGCGTGCTGACCGAGGAGAAGCTAACGATCCTGGTCAAACTGCTCGAGATCGATCCAGACGAGCGGGACGAACTACTCGAGTTACGCGAGGTCGCCAAGGGCGGCCATCCATTTGCCGAGTTTTCTGCCCTGTTCAACGAGCAGCTCATGCGCTTCTACGGCTTGGAAGCCGGTGCGCAGAACATCCGCAGCTTCGAGAACATCGTCATACCAGGTCTTCTCCAGACCGAGGACTACATGCGGGTCCTCATGAAGTCGCGAGTAACCACCTATAGGCCGACCGAGGTCGAGCAACGTGTCAGCGCTCGGCTGCGGCGGCAGCGACGGCTCGAAGGTCCCGACCCTCTCGAACTGTCGGTGGTAATGGGGCAGGCGGCCCTGATGTACAAGGTCGGCGACGAAGGCATTCGCAGCAGGCAGCTACAGCACCTGATCTCGATGGCTGAGGGAAATCCGGACACCCTCGACATCCGCATCATTCCGTACGAAGCGGGCAGCGCCATCGCGAGTCTCAACTCCGCGACGTTCCATCTCTTGGACTTCGAGAGTGCCCGCGTCCCCATGTTGGGCTGGGCTGAATCCGCCGCGTACTTCGAGGTCGTCGAGGATCCCAAGCGAGTCACCGCGCTCGACTACCTCTTCAACCAGATCCAGTCGATCGCCCTGGACCGCGAGCGATCACTCGAGCTGATCAAGCGGCTTACCGGCCGGAGTTAGGGTGACTGCTGTGAGCGCCGAGTTCTTCAGATCTACCTTCAGTGGTTCGGAGGGTACCTGCGTCGAGATCGCCCACCGCGCTGATCGTGTACTCATCCGAGACAGCAAGTACATGGGCCCGTCCGACGATCAACCGACGCTCGCGCTCGTACCCGAACTCTGGTCCGCCTTCCTGGATCTCGTGCTGAGCGGCAACTCCGGCCGAATCGGTGACCACCTGTCCGTCACCATCTCCGCCGCGGGCGGTGCCACGCTCACCAACCCCCATGGCACCGCCCTCGACTACACCCCCGCCGAATGGTCCGCCTTCACCAAGGGCGTGGCTAACGCCGAATTCAACCGCTGACAATACTTTTCGTCGATATTCCCGCCGTCGGAAGCGCTCTGATCACCGGACCGCTCGCCGGTTCGTATCGCGGCGGCATCCGAAGTGCTCCATTTTGGATGAGGCGAAACCATTGCTGCACAGCGTAATTGGGAGTTGCTTGGCCGTACCGAACAGCGTTGTATACGGCAGAGCGCGGCGAATACCTTCTTCGGTCAGTCCGAAACTGGCTGTCCTTCAGGAGAAGTCGATCTTTCCTCATCGGCCGCCGCCGAAATGGCCATGCTGAGTGCCGCCGTGCCCTCGAACAGCGCCCGGGACCGGTTCTCGATGCTCTTGTCCCGCGCGGCCAGCCCGGCCATCACCGCGTCCCACCGCCGCGCACCCCGGAACTGCGGCATCAACTCCTGCAACTGCGGAATCCGGTACCCCGCGGCCCGTAGCTGATGCACGATCCGGGCATCCCGCACCTCGGCCGGCGCATATCTGCGCGCACCCCGGTTGTCCCCACGTCCGGGCACAACCAGCCCCATCGCGTCCCAGTGCCGCAGCGTGGAGGCCCGCACTCCCAGTGCCTCCGCCAACTCGGTCACGCCCATCTCGTCCGAGGGCCGCGCATCCGTGATGGGTTCTTCGGCGATCAACCTGGCTGCGGCCGCTACGATTTCGAGCTCCCGCCGCTCGCCGTCGAGCCGCCCGTGCACCGCATCCAGTAACGCGAGCATCTCGGGGCCGGCTCCGGCCTGCGCGGCCCGCATGATCTGCTTGGCCGCCCCCGGCCCCGCGCCCGCCGCGAGACTCCGGTACGCCCGCACGGACCACAGATGGGCTTCGCCATACATTCGGTAACCGGCGTCCGTGCGGATCGCTGGCGGTAGCACCCCCTCGTTCTCCAGGTTGCGAACCTGCTGCACCGAGCACCCCGCAAGCCGCGCCACATCCACGGTCCGCAATCGCCCCGAGTTGCGACTTCGCAACTCCCCACCTCCCTATATCCAGGGAAAAGTCCACACAAGCACTTCAATGTAACGCTGTAACTCATGACCATCGAAGACCTGGCCACATACATCGAATCCCTCGGCGGCGTCCTCACCCTCCACCCGGCCCCCGGCGACGGCACCCCCGAAATCGCCTGGGGCGACTACTTCTTCTACTACGCCCCCGACGGCATCACCCCCACCACAGTCCAGCCCTTCGCCACCCTCATCGCGAAGGACTACCCCGACGACACCACCTCCCGCCTCGACCGCCCCGACACGTTCCGCCTGAACATCAACACATCGCGGGACGAATTCATCGAGTGGACAGGCCACACTCCCCGCGAACCCGGCTCCCTCGACCCGAGTACCACCGACACCCTGATCCCCCACCCTGTCTACGCCTCAGCCGCCTGGCTAGCCGTCGTCAACCCCGGCCCCCGAACCGAGGCCCCAATCCGAAACCTCCTCCGAACCGCCCACAATCGAGCCCGCACCCGCTACGACCGCCACACCGAACCCAACTGACAGCTGCGCATCGGCACCCTCCCGCGGCGGCAACGCCCGACCGAGTCGGGCTTTGCGCTGCTACTGCTTCCGAGCAGCGCCAACGGAGGAGAGCCCACTGATCAATGGGTTAGGGCAACGAAATCCTTTGTATCCCTTATTGATTGCACATGCTGATCTTAGGAACACGTTCTAGTTTCGAAGTCATGGACACAGCCTTTGAAACCACGAAACGTGAAGTGGTCACGGACACGGGCGTTCTGCGCTACCACGAGGCCGGCGACGGGCCGCCGCTGTTGATGCTGCACGGTTCCGGGATCGGCGTGAGCGGTTGGCGGAACTACCGCGGCAGCTTGGCGGCGTTCGCGCAGCAGTATCACTGCTACGTTCTGGAGTTCCCCGGATTCGGGGTCAGTGACCCGGTTCCGGGCAATCCGGTGTGGACCGCGATGGATTCGGTGCTCCGCTTCATGGACGCGCTGGGTATCGAATCCGCCGCCGTCATCGGGAATTCGCTGGGCGGGGTGGTCGGGCTGAACCTGGCGATCCGCCACCCGGGCCGCGTCGACAAGCTCGTCTGCATCGGCGGGGTGGGGCCGAACCTGTTCACCCAGCCCCTCAGCGAAGGGTCGCAGATCCTGCAGGATTTCACGGAGCAGCCGACGCGGGAGAACCTGATCCGCTGGATACGGTGCATGTCCTACAGTCCGGAGCTCGTCACCGAAGCGTTGATCGAGGAGCGCTGGCAGACCGCGCTGGATCCGAATGCGCTGGCGTCGATCGAATCCATGTACGGCGCAGCGGCTTTCGAGGCGCGTCGGCGAGCGCTGGCCGACGCTGAGACGCCACCGTACTGGGCGATGATGCACAAGGTCGTGTGCCCGACCCTGCTTGCCTGGGGACGCGATGATCGCCAGACTCCACTCGATATGGCCTTGCTGCCGATGCGCAGCATCCCGAACGCCGAACTGCACGTGTTCCCGAACTGCGGCCACTGGGTGATGCTCGAGGCGAAGGACGCGTTCGAACGCACCACCCTGGAGTTCCTGCAACGCTAGATGATCGATTCCAAGGTTCGGTGTTGCGCGACTGCGCCGCACAACACTGAACCGCGGAATTCGTGCGCACCAACACCGACCCACCGCAACGATGCGCACGGAACCAACCACACATCACATAATCGGCAGTTGCGGACGTTCGGTCGACGTCAGATGGGCATGGCCGGTTGATCTTCCGCCACCCACGCTGACCGGTTCAGTTCTCCCTGGCCCGTGAGGCAGCCGATCCGCAGGCCGCGGTGGACGAAATCTTCCGGATGATCGAAGCGGCCTGGGAGGCCGCCCGACCACCTGAGGTTCGCAACGCTGTTGCCATTGCAGCACTTGCAGCTGGACCCCAACGGGCCTACGCGGACCGGGCCGCCCTCGACGCCATCGATCTTCGGCGGTATCCAAAGTTCGTCGTCGAGGATGGCTTGATGCTGGGTATGCGATTTGTGCGGCGGGTGGATGGGTTGACCTATGAGTTCGTCCGCGACGGGGACGCGCACGGTTTTCCGTCGTATAAGCGGGTCGACCTCGACATCTGGTGTCGGCGGCTTCCCGATTTCGGATGGGTGGTGTGCACTGAGGAGGCTGCAGTGTCGAGTCGTCCATTCGATGATGCCGGGTGGGGTGACCTTCCGCCCGAAGGAGTGTGGGTGAGCTTCAAGGGCGATCGGTCGTACGTTTACGACCTGGTCCACGTCGATGCTCCGGCAGTGGCGGATTCCGAACCTTTGTAGGGGGGTCGGGGTTCGGCCGGCGGCGGACTGACCCCTGTTTCGGTGCCCCTGCAAGTCGGGGGTCACCCATTTTTGTGAAGTGAGAACATTTCACTGTGGGTGAAGGCAGGATTCCGCTCGACCAGAAATCTGGACGAGCAAGGAGTCTCCAATGCCCGCCGCAAGCCGCCGCGCACGCCACATCGCTTGGGCCGCAACCCTTGTCAGCGTCGCCGGAACCCTCACCACACTGTCCTCGGCCCTCGCCACCGCCGGCATCCACGGCCCCGAGGTGCAGGACTGTTCGAGCGGAACCTGCACGACCCCCGCGTCTTTCATTGTCGGACAAAGCTATTCGTTCATCGCGGGCTACGATGGCGTGAGCATCGTCAATCCCGTCAGCAGCTTCTACGACAACGGCGCCTGCATCGGAAGCGACAGGCAGTCCGTCACCTGGGTTCCACTCGCCGCAGGAACCCACACCCTGTCCACTCACACCGGCAGTAACACGGAATCGTTGACGGTGGTCGTGGTCGCCGCACCCCCCGGAACACCGACGGCGCAGCAGCCCCAGCAGGGTGGCTGCGGTGGCGGCGGCAGCATCGGATCCGGCAGTTCGAACCTGCTGCCCGGCAGCTAGCACTCCGCCCCGGCAACTCTGACATCCGAGCTCGCCACAGGGAGCGAGATCCTCTCACGCCCACCACCCCGCTCCTGCGCCATATGCGGCAGAAGGGCACGCTGCCATGCGCGCATGAACGGCCAACCCAACCGTTCTAAACCCGCACTACAGCTGAGGAATTGGCGCGAAACGGGCTGTTGCGAAATGGTGTGGTGTCGATCCCGGCCGCGTAGCGGGCGGGATCGACTGGTTTTCGGTGTGTCGGCTGTGGGGTTGGGGGTTGGATGTGTTGGTGGCCAAGGGGTATCGACCGGTGCAGCGTGATCAGTCGTTCCTGATGCCTGCGGATATGCGGGAATGGTTGCCCGCTTCGGATCCGGTGTGGCTGGTGATCGACGCGGTCGCTCAACTCGATACTGCCGGGTTGCATGCGCTGCGTCGCACTGGTGGTGTCGGGCGCGCCGGCTATGACCCCGACATGCTGTTGACGGTGCTGATCTGGGCGTGGGCGCAAGGACAACGGTCCTCGCGGGTGATCGAGCGATTGTGTGTCCGTGATATCGG
>NZ_JBHZCS010000050.1:0-73855 GCF_042755705.1 Nocardia sp. NPDC059154 | reverse complement strand
TGGCGGCAGCGGTATGCCGTGCGTTCCGGCATCGAGGGCACCGTCTGCGAATTCGCGAACGGGCACGGCATGCGGCAATGCCGCTACCGCGGCCAGACCAAGGCCCATGTCCAGCACGTCCTTACCGCTATCGCCGTGAACATCGAACGCCTCAGCGCAGGACAGCTACCGGACGAGCCGTCTCCATCCAGGCCACCGACAGCCTTCCAAAATCACCTGGACCACAAGGGAATTCCCCGATCACGGTCCTGGCGGGCACTCAACAGCTGACTTGGAACTCCCAAGATCACCGACAGAGTCAAATCTCCGACGCGGGATACTAGCCGCCGTAGCGGCACTCATCAGCGTTCCTCCCAACATCGTCGATGCATCGATGAAGCAGGGGCCCTTCGCTCACCACGGGTTATGTTGTCCCGCAGCTGATACCGCTAATATGGCCCCTCCGACTCCCTCTCGGCCGCCTGCCATTTCCCGGGGGCACCGGTTATAGGCAGGACTTGCTGCCCGACCCCCGCAGGGCCGGGGCCGAGGAGGGCCTCTCCAGTTCCCGCGACACCCTTCTGCCCGTTCCACGTCCCCTACGCCGGAGGGTCCTTCGGCGTCTGCTCCAGGTTCCCGGACGCCTTCCATGGCCTTCGCCAAATCCACACAGGCTCAGCACCCTCTCTTCCCCACCGAACGGCGGGAGCCTTCACGACGCTGCAGACTTCGCTTCACACTGCGGACCGGACAGTTGCTCCACCCCGCTTCGACCCCGGCCTCTCAACCGGACCCGGAGGCTTCGCTACCGGGGACCCTGGCATCTCCCCGGACCAGACTTCCACCGGCTTGCTACCGCGAGCTTATCGCCCGTATCCATCATGAAACTCCTTCCTTCATGCCGCCCGGACTACTGGGCGCACGTGGATCGAGGCTCAGCGCGCGCTATGGACCGCAGAGTCGGCCGTGAGACAGTCATCTGAGCGGATAACCGTGTGTCAACGCAGACACCACTGCGGTCGAGGTCACCGGCGACGACGGGGTTCAGTCGTCGCCGTTCCTCTTGCTTACGACATCGGCGGCAGGACAGCGGAATTCACTGCCGCGATCGATATGGACGGTCACCGTCTGACGTTGCGCCCGGTCGCCGAGACCGAGACCCCGCTCCGTGACATCGACGCCCAGCAGCGGTTCTTCGACGTCCTCCAGGCCAACATGCCCTCCGTGGCTGCCGGTGCGGCCATCGGTGCAGCGATTGGCTTCGTCGCGGGTTTCCCGCTCGGCCTGTTCGTCGTGGACTTCATCACCGCTCCGCTGCTCGCCGTCGTCGGCGGGCTCGTGGGGGGATTCATCGGACTACAGCAATCAGGAGGCGCGCCTGCTGTCGACGCCGCTTTCTCCTTTGCCGACAGCCTGCTCCCCGGCGCGTCCGATGCGATTCGCCCTCTGGCCACAGTGCTTAACGCATCACCACAGCCCACCAGCTAACCTCCGCCCCTCACGACGAGCTGCACGGCTCCGGGCTACGGACGAATTCTCCTGCGGGTCCGGGCGGATCGAGCAGCTCGCCCCGCACGACTCGGACACCATGGTCGCCACCAACCTGACCGGCACCTTCCCGTGCACCCCGCAGCCGTGCCGCACCTGCGAGAACGCGGCGCCCTGACCATCAATATGTCCTCGTCCATGGGCAAGCCGGATAGCGGTCGGCGCAGCGGGCTGCAGCGCCACCAAGGCCGCGATCGAAATGTTCACCCGCACCAGCGCAATCGAACTGGGGCAGTAGGGAATCCGGGTCAACGCCCTCTCACCCGGCATTCCCGACGCCGACATGGGCCGTCGCGCGGCTCACCTTCGCGTAGGGGCCGCGGCGCCGCTACCCACCGGCGACCGGGTTAAGGTCACAGAGTTGAGTGAAACCCGACCGTTCAGGATGCTGCACGTGGAGAACAAGAAGGCAACGTGGACCGCCGCCGACATCCCGAATCTGCAGGGGCGCACCGCCATTGTGACGGGGGCCAGTGCCGGGCTGGGGTTGGAGACCGCGCTGCGGCTCGCCGAACACGGCGCCCGGGTGGTCCTCGCCTGCCGTAATGCCGACAAGGCCGCGGCCGCGGCGGAAACCATTCGTCAGACCGTGCCGGATGCCGAATTGCCGTTCGTGGAGCTGGATCTGGCGTTGCTAAAATCGGTCCACCGCGCTGCGGAACGGCTGCATGACGACTTCGGGCAGATCGACCTGCTGGTAAACAATGCGGGCACGCTGAGCCGGGAGCGGACCGTCACCGAGGACGGGTTCGAAACCACCTTCGGCACAAACCATCTGGGACCTTTCGCATTCACCGGGCTGGTGTTGGACCTGCTGCGAGCCGCACCGCAGGGGCGGGTGGTGACAGTGACGAGCGCGGCCTCGGCGAAAAAGACATTAGCCGGCGCGGCTCGAGCTCGATGATCTGTTCTACGAGCGTCGGCCGTACAAGGGCTTCCAGGCGTATGCGCAGTCCAAGCTGGCCAATGTGCTGTTCGCGTTCGAGCTGCAGCGGCGGCACAATGGTGCCGATGCCGGGCTGAGTTCGATCGCGGCACATCCCGGGGCTGCCGAATCGGACTTCGCACAGAATTTCGGGCCCGCCGTTGCCTTTCTGGCCCGGCCGTCGCTGCGGTGGTTGTTCCGGGTGTTCATGCAGTCCGTCGAGATGGGTGCGCTGCCGACGTTGCGGGCGGGCACCGATCCAGGCGCGCAGGCCGGAGAGTTCTTCGGGCCCACCGGTTTGACCAAGGGGTACCCGGTGCTAATCGAAGCCTGTGAGCAGGCGCATGATCCGGAGTTGGCGGCCCGGCTGTGGACCGAATCCGAGCGGCTCACCGGCGTCACCTACCAGTTCGGCGAATTCAACGGCGGGACAGCGGACTAGTGTTCCGCGCCTCCTGGTGTCGCACCGGTGAAGTCCGCGCCATCCAACCTCGCACCCCCAGTGAAATTCACCGCGATGGTTCGCCCTGTCGGGCGCGTCGCTGCTGGAATAGGAAGTCGCTGCCGCAGCGCCGAAACACCTCGCGGCCACCGGTTTCGGTGCAGTAGCAGAAGCCCAGCGATTCCAGCTGTGCGACCTCGAGCGCAAGCCCCTGGCACCGGATGAGATCGAGATCGGTGTCAGCGAGCGGCTCGAAGATGGACGGGACCGATTCGTACAGATCGACCCGATCGCCCCAGCAATCGCTGATGTAGTCGATCCAGTTCTCGCGCGCACTGGCGTCGAAGCGGATGCGCTCAGGAACGCCGGGCTGGTAAGCCGCGACATAGGCCAGATACTTGGCCAGCCATGCGTGGGTCCGGAACACGCGCTGCTCGAACTCGACAGTGGTGCAGCGAACCTGATGGAGGTCTGCCACAGCGCCGACGATTTCGGTGTTGAGCGCGAGCATCATCTCCGCGATGTGCTCTGCTTCGGCGCCTTCGATTTCGGGGTATCCGAGGTCGACCAGTGTCCGCTCGATCCGATATTCCTCGATGGCGATACCGGCGAGCTGCCGCAGGAGCCGCTCCCAGCCGCTTGCCCCGGCCAGGCGTTCAGGGGCCGCGAGGCACTCGCGGCGTTGTTCGAGCAGGACTCGGCCTCCCTCGTGGGCGAGGAGCCGTTCCATGAAGGATGTGCTGGCACAGCCCAATCGGGTGCGTTGAGCACAATCGTGGGACCGGTGGAGGTCACGATGGTTCGTGAGACGAGGCCGGTCCGCAGGTCGATCCCGCGGTCGGGATTGCCGGTGAGTTCGGTGACGGTGTCAGCAAATTCGTCGCTCACGATGACGGTGACGTCGGAGACCCCGACCACGCCCAGGCCGAGCGCGGCAGCGGCGAGATGACTGATGGGCAGACCAGCCCCGTCGACTTCGAAATTCATGGCGGTGTCCTTGATCAGGCCACGGCCACGCCCAACAAGCCCCCACGGCTCAGCCACGCTGGCGCGCTCACGCCGCACGGCCCGCGGCCGACCATCGGAGCGGTTGCGTCAAGGACTGTTCCGCGGTCCCACCAGAGACTCCGTCCGACGAGGCGGCGGGTGTTCTCTGCGGAATTTCTCCCGAATCCTCGGGTCTACCCGGTCCTCCAGCATAGAGCTGACCGGTGACAACGTGCCCCAGCGCGGGAGCGGCCAAGAGCAGGGGACCGCGCACGGCGATTCTTCCTATATTCGGCGTGTCGGATACTCAGCCCCCGTGGTAGTCTCGAACTGTCCAGGGGTAGTCTCGACCGGGTGCCCGTAAAACTCTACTACGCCCTCGCGCAGTTGATGGCTACCGCTGGCGTCGACCTCACGCCGGAGCAAGTCACACAACTGATGCGACGGTGGTTGGCCGGGCAGCGTCGGGCATGGGGCCAGCCCGCCCACGACCCCGCGACCGGCTGGCAGATGTATCTGCTGTGGATCCGCACCGACGAAGGACGGTCGTCCAGGTCACCGGCCGGATCGCCCCGCCGGACTTCTATATCGTCGATGTCCGCCCGTTGACCGCCGCCGAAACAGCCGAATTCACCCAGTGGGAGGCCCGCAATGATTGACAACACCACCCACACCAATGACGTCCCTCCGGAGGAGATGGCGCAGATCCTCGCGCGTCTGCAGCCCGGCAGCGAGCCCGCGTCACCGGAGACCGAGGCCGAGGCCACCACCGGCGCCGGCATGGTGGCGCGGTCGATTAAGTTGCCGCAGGACCTTGATCTGCGTGTCGAGATCCGCGCCGGTGAACTCGGCATGTCCAAGAGCGCCTACTACCGTTGGTTGGCCGAGAAGGACCTGAAGAACGCCTACAGCGACGAGCCGGAAATGGTGCCACTGGACCAGGTCCGACAGATCGCAACCAGCGCCGTCGACGAAGCCCTGGCGCGGCTGTCACATCGACCCGGTCACGCCGCCTGACCACAACCTCCCTCGCTTGCTTCAGAGCGGACGTCGTTCGCCGGAACGCGACAGGGCAGCTCCCAGAGCAGGAATCGCGGGAACAGCCCGAACCGGCGGCCGATTGGACTCCGGGCGGAGGGCGATCCCACGCACCCGCAACCCGCGTCGTCGATATACGGAAAGTGGGCGGAGGCGCATGCCGTGATCTCCGGTGCGCGCCCCGCCCCGGCCGATGGCAGAAGGTCAGCAGGCCGTCCTGCTACAGGCGGGATTCGGCGACGCCGAGTCGCCACATCAGATGGCTGGCGAAGGCGAGCAGTTCGAACGTTTCGGCAGGTGAGACTTCGGGCCGGGAGCCGGGCGCGTGGGTATTGCGAATGCTGGTCATCGCGCCCATGAACAGGAATCGGTAGCCGTTGCGTTCAAAATCGGGACGCTCCGGATCGAGGGCCTCATCGGCGATGTCGAGCTTCGACGGGGTCTGATTCTGGGTGAACGTGGCGGTCAGGCTCAGGCCGCCGGACAGGCCGGCGGAAATGGCGTCGGAGGCGATGTTGACCTGGCAGCCCACGATGTAACCGGCGTCGATGATGGAACTGCCGTGCGTGGAGGAACTGTTCGAGCCGGGCGCATTGTTCGGTCCGTTCCACGGCCCGGGTTTGGTTTCAGGGGTGTCGGGCACGTCGGCGATGGCGTTGCCTGAGACCCATACGGTGCGGCCGGCGCCGTTGGCTGCCAGTGACGGGGAGATGGTGGCGTGTTCGCCGGTGCGTGTGACCACGACACCGTTGGGTCCTTGCTTTTGACCGTCGGGCAAGGGCACAAACACGTGTCGGCGTGGGCCGGTGTCACCGCGGTGATACCGGGAACGATGATCGCGCTGATAGTCAGTGTTGCTGCTGCGGTGCAACGGATCGGGAGGGTTTTCGCAGCTGACTCCTGGAAATGAAGGGTGGTGCGGCGCCGGACTCGGCAAGCCAGGCCGTTTGCTTGTCGGCGCTCGAATTCGCCCGCGTGATGAGCCGCGACGCTGGCCACCTGGCTCGGATGCTGGACATGGCAGGCCGGGCCCGGACGCGAAATACGTTGCGGTCCAATGGAAAACGAACCGCTGCCGGTTTTGTATCGCGTCTGGTCGAGGGTTATGTAAATGTTCGGTCAGTTCGCCGGTAGGAATCGGCCAAGTCGCCGACCTCGCGGCGGAGGGGTTGATCAACAAGGCAACCGCGACTCGACTGCTTGCTCATTTCGCAGCACACGGCACAAGGACATATAGAGCACATCCTCACCAAACTGGGATTCACCTGCCGTGCGCGGATCGCGGCCTGGGCTGCAGAGCATTCCCGCGACAACCTCGTCTGAAGTGAGTCGAAGATGCCTGTCAACATCCATCGATCTCGGTCGTGCCCCATTGGCATTTGGGGTGGGACACCGAGGAATCGGGATAGGCATGCCAGGACCAGCTCACCACCTCCAGCAAATTGTGCTTGATCGTTTGCGCATACGGGCGGTCGCTGGCACGTGGGCGCAGGGCCTCGCGGATCATCTGGAGGAAACGCCAACGATCGACCCCGAAGGTGATCAGCAGTTCATCAGAGGGGGCGCCACCGAACGGGGCCCATCGGATGGCAAACTCGATCACCGACCTAGCGTGGGCATCCACCGACTTCACGGACTCCAGGAAGTCGCATTGGTTCAGCGAGGACCTGACCCACTCTGGGCTCCGGGGACCGTCCACCATCACAGGAGTCCGTGATGCGATCTACTCGGATGAGGTGCACTCATACGCCCAGGCAGCAGGTTGTCCGGGGCTCGCCTGCTGGTTGCCGTGGTCGCGAATACGGGGAACCCACCACTGGAAGGTCCGGGTTCGAACCTCACTCGTACCGGCTTGTCAGATGATTGCGGGATCTCCCCTTCGATCGTGGTGTAGACCCAAGGCCCCTCGTCGAGCGCGACGATAGCGATCTGCGACGGCGCCCATTCCTCGAGACGCCTGTCGGGCGGCACTCGATACACCATCCGCCAGGACACGATCGCCCCCTCACCGCAGGAAGGCACCCATTCCAACGTCGTCGACCTACACGAGGTGCATGTGCTGGCCAGCGGCGACAGGAGCGCCGCGCAGTTACTACAGCGCCGGATCATCAAGGCCATCGCACCGAGCGTCTCGGGAGCGGTTGCGGTGATCCGGTCCGGATTCAGTGGACTCATGAAGTCTCCTGCGGATAGTGGCTGCTGCGGTGCCAACAGCCTCTGTTGCGCTGGGCGGTACCCGCGACGGCCGAGTGACCGAGGACATACCTGTTTTTGCGCCGCGGCACGTTGGAAGAGGCCAGAGCGGCAAACGTCCGCCACACGGTCCGCAAGGTATGCGTCGCGGTATGGCCTCGGCGGCGCCCGGCAGTTGGCGAGAGTTGGCTCTGCCGACACTGAGGCGCCGCTCGTCTTCGACGCCTACCACGTGCGTCTCACGCGATATGCGGATTCTGGGGTACCACGGGCCCGTCACGATGAACGTGGACTATCGGGTG
The DNA here is from genome assembly GCF_042755705.1 of Nocardia sp. NPDC059154. Taxonomy (NCBI): domain Bacteria; kingdom Bacillati; phylum Actinomycetota; class Actinomycetes; order Mycobacteriales; family Nocardiaceae; genus Nocardia; species Nocardia sp. NPDC059154. The sequence continues at coordinate 66,441 of NZ_JBHZCS010000050.1, read as the reverse complement.
GGGGGAAGTCGTAGCCCGCCGACGTTGTCGGGATAGCCGTGGGTCAGCAGCACATCGGTAACGTCGGTGGTCTAGCGCTATTGCGCGAGCAAGGTGCGGTCGGGCGTGAGGTCCGAACGAGAGACCTTGGTCCGCAGGCGGCCCATCGACTTCCCGTCATCGTCGACCGCGGCCGAGCCGGGGCCGGTGTCGATCGAAGCGATACCGCGCTGGTGAATGAGAGCACCCCGGACAACCGATAATCATCGTCTCGGTCCGACCTGTCCTGGATCAGCGGGTGCCCGCCCCCATTGAGGGCCTCCGCAACTCAAACCGCCTGGCCTGGTTCTGGATTCGCTGAACAATCGCCCGGCTGAGCGTGGATCATTCCTGTGTGCCTGACTGGTTCGACTGCTACGACCCGCACGAGCTGCGCCGCCTGCTCGGTGAGGCCGATGCCAAGATCGCGGCGCTGTCCGATCGTGTCGAACTGCTGCAGATGCAGCTGAATGGTCACCGAGACCCGAGAGCAGGCAAGGCCGCCGACGCAATCGTCGGCACGCTGACTGCACCGGCCCTGCGGCCCAGCGAGTCGATACTGCCCAGGGTCGATCGTGAGTCCACGACGAAGGACAAGGTCGCGCTGTTCTGCGAGTTGTTCCGCGGCCGCGAGGACGTCTACGCGCAGCGGTGGGTCAGCAAGAAGAACGGCCGAGTCGGGTGGAGCCCAGCTGAAGACGATCCGTTCGCTCGGAAGAATGGCGGCCCGAGGGTGTTCTGGCCGCTGACCTCCGACGCGGTCTACCAGCATCTCGCCAGACAACAGACGGGCCCGAGGGATCGTCACATCGGCCTCTATCCACTCACCAGCGATGACCGGACCCGATTGCTAGCCTGCGACTTCGACGGGAAGAACGACGGCGCCGACTGGCGTGGCGACGCCGAGGCTTACCTCGCCGCTTGCGCATCGGCGGGAGTTCCTGCCTACGCGGAGATCTCCCGCTCCGGTGTCGGTGCACACGTGTGGACCTTTTTCAGCGCGTCGGTTCCCGCGTCCAAGGCACGCACCTTGGGAACCGTGTTGCTGCGCACGGCGATCGACGGCCGTGGGCACATGTCGCTGGCCAGCTACGACCGGTTATTCCCCGCACAGGACGTCGCGCCGGTCAACGCCAAGGGAGATCTGACGTTCGGCAACCTCATCGCGCTGCCGCTGCACGGACCTTCCCGCGTAGGCGGCACCACGGTGTTCTGCGAGCCGGGCACCTGGACTGCGGCGTCGGACCAATTCGCCCTCCTGTCCGGTGTGCAGCGCCTGTCTCCCCCCGAGCTCGACGCGCTGGTCACCATGCTCGGTGTAGTCACGGCTGGACCCGCCACGCTGGCTGCAGAATTGGGGCCCAGACCCCGGCGAAACCAGCTGGGCAAGGCATCAGCGCGCGTCCACGCGCGTGTGGACGCGATGCTCGCAATCCCTACCGCCGGGCTTCCGGCGCGGCTCATCGCGGCGCTGAAACACGCTGCGGCCTTCCATAATCCGGAGTTCTATCGAAAGCAAGCTCAACGATTCAGCACCTGGAATACGCCACGACTGGTGTGCTGCTTCGACGCGACCGATCCCGACTGGCTCAGGCTGCCCCGCGGCCTGGCCGAGGAGGCAGCCACGCTGATCGCACAGGCCGGCGGCGTCCTCGACATCACCAGCGAACTGCCCGCTCCCTCTGCGATCACCGCGTCCTTCACCGGCACGCTCACCGAAATTCAAACCGCCGCAGTCACCGCCATGATCGGACACGACAGCGGCGTCCTCGTCGCACCGCCCGGTTCCGGAAAGACCGTGATGGCCTGCGCGCTGATCGCCCACTACCGGACCCCCACGGTGGTGATCGTGAATCGGGCCGAGCTGTTGACCCAATGGCGTGAGCGGCTGGCGGAGTTCCTCGATCTCGGCGACGGCGCAGTCGGCTCGGCCGGGGCCGGTAAGGACCGTCGCCATCATGTCGTCGACGTCATCATGTTGCAGACACTCGCCCACCGAGATGCACCCGCCGATTTGCTCGACGGCTACGGGCTCGCGGTGGTCGACGAATGTCACTGCGTCGGCGCGCCCGCCGCCGCGGCCGCGGTTGGGAGAGCGAGGATTCCCCGCTGGCTCGGACTGTCGGCCACCCCCTACCGCGCTGACCAGATGGACCCGATCATCACGATGCAGTGCGGGCCGATCCGCCACGAGATCAACGACACCAGCAGCTTCGCGAAATACCACGTCGTCCACAGCACCGGCTTCACTACCGACGAGCACGGCAGCGACGGGGCGTCGATCGCCGAGATCTACAACCAGCTCGCCCGCGACACCACCCGCACCACCCAGATCGCCACCGACATCACCGACGCCGTCATCCGTGGCCGTACCGTCTTGGTGCTCACCAACCGCATCGAGCACCTCACCGCCCTGGATCAGGCGCTCAAAATCCACGACATCGCCGCCCTGCAACTTCACGGTGGCATGCGGCGCACCGAGCGTGCTGGCGTACTGCATGCCCTCGACGAGGGCAACGACGGGAAACCGATCGTGCTGCTGGCCATCGACAAACTCATAGGCCAAGGCTTCGACTCGCCACGACTGGACACCGTGTTCCTGGCCATGCCGATCGCGTTCAAGGCTCCTGTGATCCAGCAGGTCGGGCGCATCATGCGCCACACCGAAGCCCGCAAGGAGCACGTCGAAGCCCACGACTACCTCGACACTGCAGTGCCCAAACTGCAACGCATGCACCACAAGCGGCGCCGCACCCTGCAATCACGCGACTTCCTCACCATCACCGCCGCCGACCTGCCCGCCACCGAATCAACCGCGATTCCCGAAACCCCGACCGATCCGTACGAGCCTCCCGTAGTCAGCACCGCACAGGTCCGAGCATGGGCGATCGAGCAGGGACTTACCACCGCCCGCACCGGAAGACTCCCGGCCGCGATCGTGCAGGCGTGGCACGCTCGCGACAACCACTGAAAGATCTGCGCCGCAGCCGCCCACCGTTAGTCACAAGTTGCGGCACCGACAGCGAGCGCGCCGACTGTGTTGTCGAAACTCGTACGGAATCGTCATGTCCCCATAAGCTGGGACACCAGTTCACCCCGATCTGCCAGGGGGCTCAGAATCGGTGGGCAGCCCGAGAAGAGCAGCATGTCGGACTCCGAGGACCGGACTCCTCAGCAGGTGACGGCGGCCTGCGATGACGTGATCCAGGCGTATCTCGCCCATGGCGCACCCACAGCGGATCCACAACTGTGGTTCCACCCCACGCGGCCCACTATGCCGATTCTGTTGCCCTACAGGCGGTTGAGCTGCTGACCGAGCACCTCGACCCGGTCACTGAGCTGGCCTTCACTTTTCATTTCGGCTCCATGACCGTTCGTGCCTCATGCTGGCGTGTCGCCGAGTTGATCGTGAAGCATGACGGGACATCGATTTGGAGCAGAGGGACAACGATGAGTAAAGCGTCATCTCGGGGGGACAATCGGCAGGCCGGCCAATCTGGGCGCGCGGTCAAGAAGAAGCGTGGTTGCCTATTCCCCCTACTGGGGGTCGTCGCCGTCGTGGTTCTCGTGAGTCAGTGCGGATCGCACAGCGATTCGAAGAAGGGTGCAGACGCGACGGCTTCCGCGACGATGAGCGCGGCGTCCTCGTCGGCCTTTCCTGCAGCCCGGGCGGCCGGGGGATCCGACACAGATCAGGCGTATATCGATGACCTACGTGCCGTGGGAATCAGTAACTCGAAGGCCAGCGACGACCAGCTGAAAACCGATGGGCTCGCGACCTGCATGGAGCTGCGGACGACCAGCGATTCGGTCATCACGATCGCCGTGCAGATGACGCGCAGTCCTTTCAACCTCACTCAGCGCGAGGCCGACATGGTCGTGATCAATGCAGTGAAGGACATCTGTCCGGAATTCCAGTCGCGCGTCGACAACCCGTAGCGGATAGATGGGATCGGTCCAGACCGGGGGCCGCGGTAGGACTTTGATCAGCCACAGCCGCGCGGGCACCCCTTCGCCGGAGTGCCGGCTGTGATTGTTCTCGATGGTGTGGTGGCGGTTTCGACGGCCTTCGTGGTGAGCGTGGCCGACTCGACCGCGGTGGCCCTGCCGGATGACGTGATGGTGACGAGCACGACCGCACCACCTCAGCCGGGTAAATGGCTGGGGTGGTTTCGTTTCGGCGCTATGACCGTTCGTGCCAGTTATCCAGCCGATTGCTGACATGGACCGCCGCGCCGGGAAGGATCGGCGCGACGCTCGCAGCTGGAAATATCGCGGCGTGGCAGTGCCGCGGGGGACCGTCAATCGGAATCATTCGACACGAAAGACGCTGGGTATGAAGCATTTTGTACGGGCTGGCCTGTTGGACGGCATCGCTGTGGTGGCCATGGGCGTGGGCGTGGGGCCGGCGAATGCTGGTTAGACGCCGATGATCATCGGCCCGAAGGCGTGCGAGGACACAGCGAAGATGTATCGCGACATGGGATACACGGCGCGCTGCAGCCACATTCAGGGCGACCGGTATTACGTCCACTTCGACAACCCGTATCCCGGGGCGCGGAGTCGACAGGCTCGTTCGGCGGGTAGCGGCGATGACTCGACCTGTGCCGCCCGCTAAACCGCCGGTCGATATGGTACGACGCCGCAAGATCAACACCGTGGTTGTCAGTGCTACCGGCGCGATTCTGAGCGTGATCGCCCTGATCGTGATCGTCGGTGCGGTCGGCGGCGATAAGAAATCGGCACCTGACTACCCCCTCAGCCATGAGCGGGACGTGTCCGGTGCGGTTGTCACGTTCGACGCCGAGGACGATTTACATGCGGTGTTCGGCGACATCGTCGAAAAGAATGAGGACTTGCCCGACGGCGGATACTTCGTCGAGATCAATTGCGCGACCGGTGGATCGGCGGCCGCCGACAACCGGCTCGCGAACCGAAGATAGCGTGCGAGTTGTCGGCCGCGAGGCTCTCGCCGTCGTGGTTGCGGGTGGCGGCGCGGTAGTACGGCTCGTCGCACCACCAGCAGCGTGCGCCGTCGCGGTGCCGGGCGAGCAGGGCCTCGCACTGCTGCTGGTGCCGCCACCCGAGACCCTTCTGCGTCGTCGTGTGCCGGGTGGCCATGGTCAGGCGTGCGGGCCGTAGGTGAGCTGGGCGAGCACGGCGGCCCACCAGTCCAGCGGCAAGCACAGGATCGGATACTTCAGGGTCATGATCGGTTCTCAGTCGGATCCGAGGCGGCGCGCTCTGCGCCGGTGAACACGCGCCGGGCCAACAGCGTCAGCGTCTCGCACGCGAGATCGCCGTAGCCGAGGGCGATCTCGTGAACGATGACGGGCCGGTCGCTGTGGACGAGCGTGCCGTTGATCTGGATCTCGTTCGGCAGGACGACGCCGAACCCCTGCTCGGGGTCGAGGTCGTCGCGGTAGCGCTCGACGATCTCGATATCGCAGCCGCGGGGAAGTTCGGGGGTGTGGTTTTCGGTGCTCACGGTCAGCTCCTCGGGGGCCTGTTCCAGTGACCGGGTGTCGGCGTCGCGGCCTGGAAGGTGTCCATGTAGACGCGTTGGGTGCCATTGCCGTTGCTCACCGAGAGCCCGGCAATCCCGCGGGCGGCCGCCTCGTCCGGGGTCGACGGAGACGGCAAGCGCGGCTAGCGGGCCGATGCCGAAATAATCATTCGGTTCGGGGTGGTAGTGGAGGATCCGGCCGACCGTTGCGACCGGAGATGCGGGGGTGCGGGTTTGGTCGGGCATGGTCAGAAGATGGCGCTGAACAGGGCACCGACGACGTTGATGGTGGCGCGGGCGACGAGGTCCCAGTCTATGGCGTGGGCGGCGGCGGACAGGGTTTCGGGCATGGCGTGTCTCCTTTTGGGGGTGAGGCCGAATTGCCGCGCGGCCTGGTTGCGGTGCCAGCCTCGGGCACCCGCAGCGCTTCTGGCCCTTTGATGACCGACCGTGTTCCGTGGTCGTCGGGTTGCACGGATCCGCCAGAACCTGGAACCGGCCGCTTTGGAGACGGCTGCTCTTGCCGATTGAGCTACGGACCAAGGTGTCGCGAAAAGGGCTGTGCGGCAGCAAAGGCCGGCGGCGCTCACGATTCGGGACGGTCCCACGCTTCGGCGTGGGACGAGTGTTGTAGCGCGCAGCGGGCCCGCTGGACTGCATAGTGGCAGGCCGTCCCCCAGTGTATTGCGTGGCCGAGGTTGCGGAGCGACCGGCGCAGCGGGCGGCCATGGGTGCTCGTTGGACTGCTTGCCGGATTGGTCCGGGTTGACGCGCTACAGGCATGCCTGCCCCTGAATGATGGTTTCAGCCTCGAGCTTCTGGAAATTGCGATGCAGCAGAAGCTCAAGGTCCGAATCCTTGATCGACGGGTCCACGGTCATGGCCGCCCTTTTAGTCAAGACGTCGATGTGAGTGCGGAGTTAGGCTGCCCGGCGACATCCACCGCTTCGCGACCCGGGACCGGTTCGCCTCCTGGAATGGCACCGCACCGCTGGTGATCCTGCCTCGTCTACGGTGCCCGACGCCCGCCAGTGAATGAGCGGCGTTATGCGCTTGGCGATCTCGGCCGTGGTTCCACTCCTCCCAGCGCGGCCCACTCGGGCCGGTAGTCCTCGTGTTCGGCCCAGATGGCGGCGATCGGGGCGAGGTCGGCCACGATCATGTCCTCGGTGTCGTGATGTCCCCAACCCTGAGCGATCCGCCGGGCCGTCGAACCGACGATCGCACGCCAGGTGGCGCACTCGCGCAGCACTTCGCGCGGGCTCGGCGCGCCGGGCGCGAAGTGGGACGACAGCGCCCGATCGCCGCCGGGCCGCCGGACGGATCGGACTCGCCGTCGGGCGAATCGGACCCATTGGTATTCGAGGTCGAATTCATCTGGTGGGAAGAACTTTTCGAGGTCGAGTGCCTCGTGTGCTGCGGCCTCTCGCTCGGTGAGGCGGGCCTCGATGAATGCCGCGATGGTCACAGTGCCCATTCCTGCTGGTAGTCCGGGTGATCGGACCAGACGGCGGCCACCGCGCGTTGATCGGATTCGGGCAGTTCGCGGGCCGCCGAGGGGGCAGCGAGCAGTTGGGTGGCGGTTTGTTCGGAACGGGACCACACGCTGCCGTAGCTAGCGGACCCGGGACCTGTTCCGCGCCGATCGATCTCGGCGTGGAACAGCGCCGAGGTGATCGCGTCGACGTCTGTCGTCCGCTCAGCGAGCCGGGCCTCGATGAACGCCTCGATTCTCACGATGCCCGCCGTGGCAGCAGCTGGTCGACGACGGCCTCGGGCACGGCGAGGTAGTCCTCGCTCGGGGTGCTGTAGGTGATCCGGAGTTCGCCGTTGGGGTAGGTCTTCTCGGTGTAGTTCCCGTGCCGGTCGTACTCGCGTCCTTTCGTCCGCGCCCATTCCTCGGCGACGTCGCGGTCGGTGAACAGGTATGCGGTGGTGTCACTGCGCCGGTCGGCCCAGATGACGACGGTCCGTGTGTCGCCCGAGGTGGTCATGCTGTCTTGTCCTCCGGTTCTTCCTCGCCTGCGCCCTGCTGCGCGAGCTCGAGAGCGTCGCCGCACCGGTAGACCGCGGCGTCGCTCGGATTGCGTTTCGTGGTGGTGATCCGCCGGGCCCGGTCCATCCAGCCGCGCTCGGTCAACTTGTGGGCCCGGGTCCATCTGTACAGCATGGTTTTCGAGACCGGCGCGGGCCGAGCTCGGGGAGCACGCGCAGTAGCTCGCCGCCGGTGTAGAGCTGCTCGGCCGCCGAGTCCCGCGCGGTGGCCTCGAACTCGGTGACATCGTATTGCGCCCAGCACCCTCGGCACCGACGTAGGACTCACCGAGGCCCGCGTACAGCTCGGCCGAGCAGGTCGGACACACGCCCCGGTAGCGCCGCACGGCCCGGTCAACCACACGCCGCATGCCGTCGATCGCCGGTGATCTCGGCGAGGGCGTCGCCCGCCGCGGCGTGCGTGCGCAGGGCGTGCGCATATCGGCGCCGTAAATCGGCTCGTCGGTCGAGCGGTCGAGTTCGGCACGGGGGTTGAGGTTCATTCGTTGGCCCCTTTCGTGATGTTGCGGAGGATCGAGAGAGCCGCGCCGACAACACCTTTCGGCGTCGGCGATACTGGCTGGGTGGGCGGCTCGGGCAGGGTGATCCGTGACCGGCAGCGCTGGCAAGGGCATCCGGTGACGCGGGGGATAACCGGCGGTCACGATCCGCGGGCGTGCGCCTTGTCGAAGTCCTCGTACCAGGGGCGGCGGTCGCTCATATCGCCCACTTGTCCTTGCCTTCGGTGAACAGGGATTCACGCCCGCACCGGTAGCACTCGGCGAGGCGCACGGGATGGCCTGCGGCGTCGGCGTATCCGGATTCACCGCTGGGAAATTCCTTGTGCTCCAAGTACTGTTCGCCTGGCTTGATCCGCCGGTCGCAGCTACACGTTTGGAGCTTCCGTGCGCGGCGTAGGTGGGTGGTCGGATTAGCCACGATCGCTCACCTTCGGCTGCCACAGAACAGACCACTGGCCGTCCGGCAAAAACTCGACGAACTCCCACGGACCGGCCTGGAAATCCAGGAAATGAACGCGGGTATCACCGCCGAGCCACTCACCGGAAGCTCCGTGGTCCACAGAGGCGACGTCGCCCTGCGCGGACAGCAGGACAGTGCCGGTCGGCTCGTTCGCGATCTGTGCGGTCTCGATGACGCGGTGTCCGGCCTTCTCCAGCTCGGCGATGCGGAGGTGTTCGCGGTCCACCTCCGCTAACTGCGCACGCTTCTCGGCGAGAGCATTCTCCAGCTCGGCGATGCGGGCATCTCTTGTGGCGACCTGGGCCGCCAGCTCCGAGTTGTGGGCGGACACAGCCAACCACGAGCCGAGAAATGCCCCGGCCTGCTGCTCCACCTCCGGCTCGTACTCGTGCTCGAAGGCGGCCTCTGTCAGCGCGCAATACACGTTGCCGATGCGGATAACCCATTCGCCGGGGCTTACGCCCCACCACGTCCGGTGGTGTCCGGTCAGCAGCTCGCCGGAGGCTTCGGGATCCTCGGTCCGGTCCTTGTGGTCGACCGGCTGGAACGCGCCGGCGGTCCAAGCGACGAGGGCTTCGGCGTTGTCGCCGGTCCACTGCATCGCTTCGACCTCACGGGTACGGAACTTGCGGGCCTGCTCAGGCATTGGCGGTCTCCTGGTCGGTGACGAACTGCCATTCCAGGATCGAGCCGAACAGGCCGGGGGCGAGGTGGGCCTTGATCGGTCCACTCATGCCGGGCTCGAGGCCGGTCTCGGCGGCGTTCCAGGTCGACGGGTGCGTCCCTTCGCTGTCGAACCACGAGGCCATCCAGCAATCCGCGTGCCGCGTGGCGGGTGGCCGGTGGTCGGGATCGTAAAAGATGCATGTGCAGCGCGAATAGGTGTGGCAGGCCGCAAATTCATCGCCGCTGCAACGGAATTCGATGCTTGGATACTCTCGGTCGCCGGTAATGGTCACGATGTGGAAGTGGTCAGGCACGGTCGGCCTCCTCTATAGGTGCGCTCGGAGTCCAGTTCCGCAGCGCGTAGGCGAGCTGATCGATCTTGTTGAGCTGGAACCCGGACCAGTGCATGTCGCCCGCGACGATGACGGGCAGGCACTGGTAGCCGAGGTCGCGGACCCGGTCGGCGGCGTTGTCGTCGGTCGTGACGTCCAGCTTCATGAACGGAACACCGCGTGCCAGAAGCGCTTGCGCGGTGCCGATGCATTGGCCGCAGCCTGGCTTGCTGTACAGCACGACGTTCGGGGCATCGGGATGGACCTGGTCAGGCATAAGGGTTCTCCCATGCGGTGATGGGGGCGATCGCGGCGACGTACGCCTTACGCAGGCGGTCTCTGGCGCGGCCATAGGTCTCGTACACCCCGCCGCGCTCCGCGGGGTCGTCGAACAGGTCCGGGTCGGCGGCGCGGATGGCGGCGAGGGCCTGGCGGTACACGGCGAGCTCAGCGGCCAGGCGATCGCGCTCAGCGACGCGGACGCGGAGGTCGAGTACCTCCCGTGCGAGGGACCGCGACCAGCGACCGGCAGACGTGGCGAGCACGCGGAGCCACTCGTCGGTGATGCGGTATTCGTCGGTCTCCACACAGTAAGCGCGGTCATCGAAAGCGGGACTGCGGTCAGGGATTTCAGGCATGGTCGGCCTCCTCAGCGTCGAACACGGCGAGCGCAGCGTCGTACATGGCGATGAACCGCGGATTAATGGCCATGTCGCGCCAGCCCTGCACGTCGGCGCGAGTGCCACTCGCCCGAGCGATCAGCGCTTGCCCCTAAGGTGCGGATGTTGCCGCGCGAGTCGCGGCCGGCCGGAGCGGGCAGCTTCGGTGTGGCGACCACTTCGACCCCTGCGAACAGGGTCAAGGCCTCATACAGGTGTTGTGGGTCATGACGTTGGTGACGTCACACGGGACGTGAGCTGAGGGGCGGGTCTTTCAGCGGCAGGATGAGAAACGCCAATCCCTTATCCGCCAGCAAGGAAAGACCCGCCGTGTCTCACCGTAATGCCCGTTGTCCGTAGAGGGGCGGCGACGCCTTGTTCAGCGTTGCCAGTCTCGCCCGATCGCACATGTCGCCGCCGAGATGGGGATCTCGCGGCAGTGTGCTTCCAAGTGGGTCAACCGTTTCCACCGTTATGGCGAGCTGGGGTTGGCGGATCGTTCTTCCACGCCGCACCGCAGCCCGACCGCGCTCTCGGCGGATGTGGTGGCCCGGATCGAGACGTTGCGCCGGGACCGTAAATGGTCGGCCCGACGCATCCAGACCGAGCTGGCCGTCGAGGGCGTGCGTATCTCGGTGCGCACCATCGGCCGCCACCTGCTGCGACTGGGGCTCAACCGGCGCCGCTTCCTCGATCCGACTGGTGAGGCCAACCGAGCCAGCCGCCCGATCCTCGCCCGCCGGCCCGGGCACATGATCCACGTCGATGTGAAGAAGGTCGGGCGCATCCGCGACGGCGGCGGCTGGCGCGTCCACGGCCGAGACTCCGTCCAGCACAAAGCCAACCACGCCGCCAGATCACGCGGTGAGCGCGTCGGATATGTGTTCTTGCACTCCGCGGTCGACGGCTACTCCAGGTTGGCCTACACCGAAGCGCTGCCCGACGAAAAAGCCGTCACGGCAATAGGATTCATGTTCCGGGCGCGAGCGTTCTTCGCAGCCCATGGCATCACCCACATCGAACGCATCGTCACCGACAACGGTGCATGCTATCGCGCCCACGACTTCGCCAAGGTCTTGCTCGGCGCCAAACATCAACGCATCAGCCCTTATACGCCCCGCCACAACGGCAAAGTCGAACGCTACAACCGGATCCTGGCCGAGGAATTCCTCTATGCCCGCGAATGGACCAGCGAACACCAGCGCAGCAGCGCCCTGGCTGTCTGGAACATCCACTACAACTACCATCGACCACACACTGCCGCCGGAAACCGACCACCAGCCAGTCGACTCCCTCTCGGCGTCACCAACGTCAAGGCCGTGCTAGGGCTCATCCCCGCACGCGCGGGGAGCACGAGCCCCTTTCGTTTCCGAATCGACTGGAGCCGGGCTCATCCCCGCACGCGCGGGGAGCACGGGCTCTTCCAGGATCCACTTCACGGGGTCTCGGGCTCATCCCCGCACGTGTGGGGATGAACTCCGGACACCACGCAGGTCAGGAGCCGAACGACTATACTCCCCGCGCGTGCGGGATGAGCCCGACAGCGACCCGGCCGGGCCGATCCCGGGCTGATGCTCCCCGTGCGTGCGGGGATGAGCCCCACAGGTGACGGCGGTTGAGATCAAGCTGATCTTTCGGAAATTTATTGGAGGACAATAGAATTGATTGACAGTCGGCTCGCGATCCGTCGCTGCGCCGTGGGCTCGGCGGCATGGCCGTCGAAGTCGGTGCGGGTTGTGTGGTATTCGGCTCGAGCTGCGGTCAATACCTGACTTGGCCCCGCGCGGCGGTCACGATACGCTCCATGACCCAGATCTCTGTTTCCGCGGATCAGCTGGTGGCACAGCGCTACCGCGACCCCGCCCCCGCCCCGGCCCCGGCCCCGGCCCCGGAATGGAACCCGGTGCTACGGGTGCTGCACGAGCACCGCTCGATCCGTCGCTATCTGGCCGATCCGGTGCCGGACGCCATCTTGCGCCTGCTCGTCTCGGCAGCCCAGTCGGCGCCGACATCCTCCAATCTCCAAGCGTGGAGCGTGATCGCGGTCCGAGATCCGGAACGCAAGGCACGACTGGCCACGCTCGCCGGGGATCAGGACCATATCCGGCAGGCGCCGGTACTGCTGGTCTGGACGGCGGATCTGGCCCGGCTGCGAGCACTGGCCGCGGAGCGCGGGGCCCCGCTCGATGGAGCCGACTACCTGGAGTCCAGCTATGTGGCGTTCCTGGACGCGGCGCTGGCCGCGCAGAACGCGGTGACAGCGGCCGAATCGCTGGGCCTGGGCACCGTCTATATCGGCGCCATCCGTAACAACCCCGAGCAGGTTGCGGCTGAATTATCCCTGCCACCAGGCGTGTTCGCGGTCGTCGGCCTCGTGGTCGGCACCCCGGACCCGAGCGAGGATGCCCGCGTCAAGCCGCGGCTGCCGCAGGCCGCGGTGCTGCACGAGGAGACCTACGACGCGACCGGGCTCGGCGCGCATCTGGCCGAGTACGAGACCCGCATTGCCGAGTTCTACGCCGAGCAGAACCTTGAGCACTCCTGGATCGACCGGGTACTGACCCGGCTCGGCTCGGCCGCCGCGCTCAAAGGCCGCGACCGGCTGCGTGACCAGCTTGCGGCGCAGGGTTTCCCGCTGCGCTGATGGCGCCGATCGAGCCACTCTGGCGTCGGCGGGCGGGGAATCGATCAGGTCCCGGCTCGGTGGGGTGAGATGAGGAATCGATGGTGACCGGGGACAAGAGCGCGGGGGCGGTGCTGCGTGCCGTGCTCGCCGAGGGCACGGCGCCGCGCAGCGTCATCGCGCGGGTGGCCGGATTGTCGCCGGCGACCGTGACCTCGCAGGTACGGGCGCTGGCCGCGGCGGGGCTGCTGACCGAGGGGCCGGAGACGGCCGGGCCGGGCGGGATGGGCCGCCCGCATTCGCCGCTGATGCTGAACGTCGCGGGCAATGTGGTGATCGGGCTGCACATCGCCGCCGACCATTGCACGGTCGCGGTGCTGGATATCGCCGGAGCCGTGCGACTTTCGCATCGGGTGCCGCACCTCGGCCTGGATCCGGACGTGATTCTGGCGTCCGCCGCCGCCGAGGTGCGGCGGCTGCGGGGTGAGCTGACCGAACGCGTCATCGGGCTGGGTGTCGCGATCGGCGGCTGGGTGGACAGCTCCGCCGGGTCCGTGGTCGAGCACGGCACCTTGCCCTGGCGCAATGTGGCTGTGCGGCAGTATCTCTCGGAGCAGACCGGGCTGCCGGTGACGCTGGACAGTCACAGCCGGGCGCTCGTGCACGCGGAGCAGTTGTTCGGGCATGCGCGGAGTGCGGCGGCGACGGTGCTGCTGTTCGCGGGCAATGTGATCGATGTGGCGTTCGCGGTGCACGGGCGGGTGCACTACGGCCCACGGTCGGCCGCGGGTGCGATCACGCGTCTGGTCGGGGGCGACGCGGCGGAGTCGGCGCTGGCCGAGTGCACCGACCGTGCGGTGGTGGCTCGTGCCCGGCGGGCAGGGCTGCCGGTGCAGCGGATTCCGGATCTCATCGCCCTCGCGGGTCAGGACACGACGGCGCAGACGTTGTTCACTGAGCGGGCCCGGGTACTGGGCCGGGTGGTCGCGGTCGTGATCGACCTGCTGGATCCGGACGCGGTGGTGATCGTGGATCCGGCGCTGGTCAGGGTGTCGGGAGTGCGTGCGGCGTATCTCGATGTGGTGCGCCGGTTCTCGGCCTGTGAGCGGCCCGAGGAGGTCATCACGGGGTCGTCGTTCTTCGGGCGGGTGCTGGAGACCGCCGCCGGCGCCGTGGTGCTGCAGCGGCTGTTCACCGATCCATTGGCGGTGGTGTCCGCCGAGCCGGCCGCGACAGCTGCCCGAGTTTGATTCGCATTTATTTTAAGTCGAACGAATGTTGCCCGATCGCAACGGTTTCCGCGACAGTCTGTACATGGAAAATTACGTCCTCCCGGTCCGGTCCGAGAATCTCGCTTGTCATCGCTCCCCGGATTTCCCTGATGCTCTCCGCCGCAGTCGAATCAGGAGCAAAGAATGCGATACGCGATATCCGGGTTAGGCGTTGTCGTAGCGGCCGTTGTACTGGTGGCCGGCTGCGCCACCCGCGCCGGGGACACCGATCTTTCGGCGGCGCTGCCGACCAGTGTGCCGCCGAACACCAAACTGTCCATTTCGGTGAATACGACCCGGGTCGCACTGGAGGCCGCCGGGCAGTCGAACACATTGCCGTTCACCGTTTCCGACTGGCCGGTGGTCTCCGCCGGGCCTGATGTGATTCAAGCTTTTCGCGGCAGCGCCCTGGATGTGGCGAGCAATGCGGGAATTCCGCCGATCCACGCCCATGCCACGGGTGTGGACGCGAAGATCGTCGGCGTCAAGGTGCGCTCGACGCCGCTGTATCAACTGGCGACGGCACCGAATTCGAGCATCAACAGCCTGGCCGACCTGCGCGGTAAGCGGATCGGCTTTTCGCCCGGGCAGGCGCAGGGCGTGGTGGTGCTGCGCACTCTGCAGGCCGCCGGCATCGGGCTCAACGAGGTCAAGCTCGTCGAGTTGAACAGTCCGCAATTCCTCACCGCATTGCAGGGCAAGCAAATCGATGTCGCTCCGCTCGCCGAGCCGCAGACCACCAAATATCTGGCCCAGTACGGTGATCAGGGTGCACGTGCGGTGGCAACGCCGACCGTGGACGCCCTGACCATCCTGTGGACGCCGACCGCGGTGCTGCAGGATTCCGCGAAACTGGCCGCGGTCACGGAATTCGTGAAGATCTGGGCGCGGGCGGACATCTGGTCCTGGGAGCATCAGGACCAATGGCTCGACGCGTATTACGTGAAGGATCAGAAGGTTTCGGCGGAGGATGCCCGCCGGATTCAGGGCACCGTCGACAAGCCCTATTACCCGGCGAAATGGGATGACGCCATCAAATGGGAACAGGAAACCATCGACCTCGTGACCCGCTCCGGCTACTTCGGTAAGAGCTTCGACGCCGGTGAACTATTCGACCGGCGCTTCGAATCGCTGGCCTCGGACGCGGTGCCCGCGCAGTACCGGATCAAGGAGTCAC
Source organism: Nocardia sp. NPDC059154 (assembly GCF_042755705.1). Taxonomy (NCBI): domain Bacteria; kingdom Bacillati; phylum Actinomycetota; class Actinomycetes; order Mycobacteriales; family Nocardiaceae; genus Nocardia; species Nocardia sp. NPDC059154. The sequence continues at coordinate 51,174 of NZ_JBHZCS010000050.1, read as the reverse complement.
AATGACACTCGCGCTGCCCCGTATCGCGGTGCCCGCACCCCGGGCGGGCGAGGAGTTCGTGGACCGGCCTCGCCTGCGTCGCCTCGGACTGCGGAAACCGGTGCCGTTCGCACGCCTGCTCGGCGTGGTCGTCGTGCTCGCGGCCTGGTCGGCGGGCAGCTATTACGGGCTGCTGGACCACCGCAAGCTGTCCGCGCCATGGACCGTGCTCGGCACCGGCTGGGACCTCGTCCGCGACGGCACGCTCGGGGACAACGTGCTCGCCTCGCTGCACCGGGCGGCGATCGGCCTCGGGCTGGGCATCCTCATCGGCACGACACTCGCTCTGGTGGCAGGACTTTCGCGTCTGGGCGAATCGTTGATCGACGGGCCGGTGCAGGTCAAGCGCGCCATTCCCAGCCTCGGGCTGATTCCGCTGATGATCCTGTGGCTGGGCATCGGCGAGACGTTCAAGATCGTGCTGATCACTCTGGGCGTGGCGCTGGCCATGTATCTGCAGACGCACGCCTCGCTCACCGCCATCGACAAGCGGTTCGTGGAACTGTCGGAGGTGCAGGGTGTTTCGCGGTGGGAGTTCATCGCCCGCGTGGTGATGCCGGGCTCGCTGCCGGGTTTCTTCCTCGGGCTGCGATTGTCGGTCACCGGTGCCTGGCTGTCGCTGGTCGTCGTCGAATCCGTCAATGCCACTGACGGATTGGGCAAGCTCATGACCAGTGCTCAGAACTACGGGCAGGCCGATGTCATCCTGGTCTGCCTGGTCATCTACGGCGTCTTCGGACTCGTCTCCGATGCCGGTATCCGGCTGCTCGAACGCAAGGTGCTGTCATGGCGTCGAACGATCTCGACCTAGGCGTCCGGACCCGTGACCTGGTCCGGTCGTTCGGGGAGCGGACCATCCTGGACCGCATAACGCTGACCATCCCGCCGGGCCAGTTCGTCGCACTGCTCGGCCGCAGCGGCTCCGGCAAGAGCACCCTGCTGCGGGCGCTGGCCGGGCTCGATCACGATGTCGAGGGTTCCGGTGTGCTGCGGGTGCCGGCGAAAACCGCCGTGGTCTTCCAGGATTCGAGACTGCTGCCCTGGCAGCGGGTGCTGACCAATGTGCTGTACGGGCAGCCGCGCGCCCGCGGCGCGGCGGGCCGGGCCCTGCTGTCGGAGGTCGGGCTGGCCGGGCGGGAGCGCGCGTGGCCCTCGGAACTGTCCGGCGGCGAGCAACAGCGGGTGGCGCTGGCGCGGGCACTGGTCGGAGCTCCCGATCTGCTGCTGGCCGATGAGCCGTTCGGCGCGCTGGATGCGCTCACCCGGATCAGGATGCATGCGTTGCTGCGTGATCTGGTCCAGCGGCACACCCCGACCGTCCTGCTGGTCACCCACGATGTGGACGAGGCGATCACCCTGGCGCAGCGCGTGCTGGTGCTGGATGACGGCCGCCTCGGCCTCGACCTGCCCATCGACCTGCCGGCCGAGCGCGATCCGGGCGATCCGGAGTTCCAGCGCATCCGCCGCACCCTGTTGTCCGCGCTGGGCGTTGTACCCGCCGCAATCCGATAAGGAACCCTTCATGCCGTCGAAACAGTTGCACCTCAACGCATTTCTCATGTCGACCGGACACCACGAGGCCTCGTGGCGGCTGCCGGAATCGGATCCGCACGCGAACACCAAGATCGATCACTATGTGGAGCTGGCCCGCATCGCCGAGCGCGGGAAGCTGGACTCGATCTTCTTCGCCGACAGTCCGGTGCTCTACGGCGATACCGGCCGCCGCCCCGCCGGCAAGCTGGAGCCGACGGTCCTGCTCACGGCCATCGCGGTGCAGACCTCGCGGATCGGTCTCATCGCCACCGCGTCCACCAGCTACAACTCGCCGTTCAACCTGGCGCGCCGTTTCGCCTCGGTGGACTGGGTATCGGGCGGGCGCGTCGGTTGGAACATCGTCACCACCGCCGGCGCCGACGCCGCACGCAACTTCGGACTCGACGACGTCCCCGACCACAAGCTGCGCTACGAGAAGGCCGCCGAATTCGTCGATGTGGCAACGAAGCTGTGGGACAGCTGGCAGGACGACGCCGTGCTGGCGGACAAGGAATCGGGTATACACACGGATCCGGACCGGGTTCGCAGGATCGACCACGAGGGCCGGTTCTTCAAGGTCGCGGGTCCGCTGAACGTGGCGCGGCCGCCGCAGGGGTATCCGGTGCTGGTGCAGGCCGGTTCCTCCGAGGACGGCAAGGACTTCGCCGCCCGCTACGCCGAGGCGGTGTTCACCGCACAGCAGACCATCGAGGACGGGCTCGCGTTCTACACCGACCTGAAGGGTCGCGCGATCGCTCTCGGCCGTGACCCGGAGACCCTCAAGATCCTGCCGGGCATCGTGCCCGTCATCGGCGATACCGCCGAGCACGCCAGGGAATTGGATGCCGAACTGGAGCGGCTGATCTCACCCGAGTACGCCAGGCGCCAGCTGGCCCGTACCTGGGGCATTCCGGTGGAGGACCTCGACCTGGACAGCGAACTGCCCGACGACCTGCCCACCGAGGACGAGATCCAGGGTGCCAAGAGCCGCTTCACCCTCATCGTGAATCTCGCTCGGCGCGAACGGCTCACGCTGCGCCAGCTGATTGCCCGGCTCGGGGGCGGGCGTGGTCACCACACCTTCGCCGGTACTGCCGATCAGGTCGCCGACACCATCGAGGAGTGGTTCACCCGCGGCGCCGCGGACGGGTTCAACATCATGCCCGCCGTGCTGCCCTCGGGCCTGAAGCGTTTCGTGGACGAGGTGGTGCCGATCCTGCAGCGGCGCGGGCTGTTCCGCACCGAGTACACCGAGACGACACTGCGCGGGCACTACGGTCTGCAGCGGCCCACCAATCAGTTCTCCGGAGCCGGCGCGCTCGTGGTCACGGGATGAGTGGGGGCTCTGGCTGTTCCGCGGACGCGACCTCGAATACCCGCGCCGACGGGTGGATTCGCTATCTGCTGCGGCGTTGCGCACAGCATCGCCGCACCGTATTGCTCGCGTGCGCCGGTGCGTTGGTATCCAACGTCTGCACGGCCGTGCTGCCGTTGCTGGTACGGCATGTGGTCGACACCGTGACCACCACGGCAGCCTCGGTGTTGCCGTGGGTGCTGGTGCTGCTCACGGTCGGGACCACCCGGTTCGTGGCGGGGTACGGGCGTCGCACCGGGTCCTCACGGCTGTCGCTGGACGTGCAGCACGATCTGCGGCGTGACCTGTTCGCCGCGTTGCTGCGGCTGAACGGCCGGCAGCGGTCGGGGCTCTACACCGGACAGGTCGTGAGCCGTGCCATCACCGACGTGACGCTGATCCAGATGTTCCTGCAACTGCTTCCGCTGGTCGCGGGCAATGTGGTGCTGCTGGCCGTTTCACTGATCCTGATGGCGTCGATGTCGCCGATACTGAGTGTCATTGCGCTGCTGGTGGTTCCGGCGCTGTGGCTGATCACCTCACGCAGCCAGCGAGAGCTGTTCCCCGCCAACTGGGACGCGCAGGCCCGCGCCGCCGAGGTCGCCATGCGAGTGGAGGCGGCGGTGACGGGCGTGCGGGTGGTGAAGGGGTTCGGGCAGGAATCGCACGAGCTCGAGGAACTGGCGGGCTCGGCCCGGGACCTGTACCGGTCGCGGTTGCGCATCACGCGGATCACCAGCCGGTTCACCCCCGCCATGCAGGCGGTGCCGGCCGCGGGGCAGGCGCTGATTCTGGTCGTGGGCGGGTTGCTGGCGCTTCGGCAGTCCATCACGCTGGGCACCTTCCTGGCCTTCATGACGTACCTGGGCTCGTTCGTCACCCCGATCCGCATGTTCTCCATGCTGCTCACGGTGAGCCAGCAGGGCAGGGCCTCGCTCGAGCGGGTCCGTGAGGTGATCGAGACGCCCGTACCGAGCGAGGCGCCCGCGGCGCAGTCGGCCACCGAGGTGGCGAGTGACTCCGGCAGTGCGCCTCGGATCGAGTTCCATGGCGTGCGTTTCGCTTTCGAGGCCCAGCCACCGGTGTTGAACGGACTCGACCTCACCGTCGAGCCGGGGGAGACGGTGGCCGTTGCCGGTGCGGCCGGTTCGGGCAAATCGATTCTGGTGCAACTGCTGCCCCGCCTGTTCGATGCCGATGCGGGCCGAATACTGTTGGACGGCACCGATATCCGGGATCTGCCGGATCTGCGCGGCCGGATCGCGATGGTCTTCGAGGACACCTCGCTGATGGCGGATACGGTGCGGGACAATGTGTCCTACGGCCGCCGCGACGCCACCGACGAACAGGTTTGGCACGCACTGTATCTGGCTGCCGCCGACGAATTCGTCGCCGCGCTGCCCGAGGGCCTGGACACGCACATCGGTGAGCGCGGAAAGCGGTTGTCCGGCGGACAGCGTCAGCGCCTGGCCCTGGCCCGCGCCTTGATCACCGACGCCCCGATCCTGGTGCTCGACGACGCCACCTCCGCCATCGACGCACAGGTGGAGGAAGAGATCTTCGCCCGCATCGCCGCCGAGGTGCGCCGGCGCACCACCATCGTGGTGGCGCACCGGATCTCCACTCTCGCACTCGCCGACAGGGTGGCCGTGCTGGACGGCGGCCGGGTCGCCGAACTCGGCACTCTGCACGATCTGCAGACCTCCGGAGAGTTGTTCCACACCCTGTTCACCGCGCCGGACCCGGTGAGTATCGCCGCCGATCTGAGCGCGGTGACCGACGCCGTGCCCACCGCCGGGCTGTGGACGGGCACTGAGACCGACGGTGACGAGTCACGTGCGCTGGACCAGATGGCCAGAGCGTTCGCCCGGCGCGCCGCCGGCGCGCCGGGGGCGATGGGCGGTCACCTGGGCGGGGGCATGATGTCGAGCGCCCCGCCGAGCGGCGACGTGCGCGCCCTGATCGGGCGGTTGCCCGCAGCGACCGGTGAACCCGATGTGCCCGAGCATTTTTCGCACACACCGGACCCGGACTTCGATTTGGCGCGGCTGCTGCGGCCGTTCGCGTTGCCGCTGCTGGCCGGACTGGGCCTGGTCGCCCTGGACGCCCTGACGCAGATCCTGATTCCGTTCCTGGTGCGCTACGGCATCGACCACGGCGTGCTGGCCGGAGCCCGCGACGTGCTGCTGCTGGCCGCCGCGTCCGCGCTGGTCGTGGTGGTCGTGGACTGGGCGATCACCGTCGCCCAGGTCCGCGTGACCGGACGGGCGGGGGAGCGGCTGCTCTACGGCCTGCGGGTGAAGGTCTTCGCCCAGCTGCAACGGCTGGGATTGCAGTTCTACGAGCGGGAACTGGCGGGCCGCATCATGACCCGGATGATCACCGACGTGGACGGGCTGTCGACTTTCCTGCAGACGGGACTGGCGGTCGCGCTGACCAGCACGCTGACCATCAGCGGCGTGGTGGTGGCGCTGATCGTGATCGACGGCCGCCTGGCGCTGGTGGTGCTCGCGCTACTGCCGGTGCTGGTGATCGCGACGGTCGCGTTCCGCCGGGCGTCGGTGCCCGCCTACAACCTGGCGCGCGAGCAGGTCAGCGCCGCGAACGCCTACCTGCAGGAGAACGTCGACACCATCGCGGTGACCCAGGCCTACCGCCGCGAGGCGATCAATCAGCGCGAATTCGAGCGCCGCTCATGGGGTTACCGCGATGCGCGGCTGCGCAGTCAGACGCTGATGGCGCTGTTCTTCCCGTTCATCGAGATCATGTCGGTGATCGCCACGGCCGCCGTGCTCGCGGTCGGGGTGCACCAGGTGCGCGAGAGTGCGCTCACCGCAGGGACATTGATCGCGTTCCTGCTCTACATCGATCTGCTGTTCGCCCCCATCCAGCAGTTGTCGCAGGTTTTCGACAGCTACCAGCAGGCGGTCGTCGGCATCGAGCGCCTCGGTGTGCTGATGCGCGAGCCCGTGTCCACCCCGGACGCGCCGGATGCCCGTCCGGTCGAGCGGCTGGCGGGCGAGATCGAGTTCCGCGGTGTCGGTTTCGCCTACCAGGGGGCCGATCGGCGAGTGCTGTCCGGCATCGATCTGCGAATCGCGCCCGGTCAGCAGGTCGCCGTGGTCGGCGAAACCGGAGCCGGCAAATCCACCCTGGTGAAACTGCTCGCGCGCCTGTACGACACGACCGACGGAGCCGTGCTCGTCGACGGCGTCGACATCCGCCGCTACCGGTTGCGCGACTACCGCAAACGGCTGGGCGTGGTGCCGCAGGAACCGTTCCTGTTCGGCGACACGGTGCATGCCACCATCGCCTACGGAAAACCCGATGCCACACCCGCCGACATCGAATGGGCGGCGCGCGCGGTCGGCGCCCACGAGATGATCGCCGCTCTCGAACACGGTTACCGGCAGCCGATCGGCGCGCACGGCGCCGCCCTGTCCGCCGGTCAGCGCCAACTGCTGGCGCTGGCCCGCGCTCAACTGGTGGAGCCCGACATACTCATCCTCGACGAGGCCACCGCTTCGCTGGACCTGGCGACCGACGCCCGCGTCCGCGCGGCTGTCGAGGTCCTCACCGCAGGCCGCACCACCATCGTCGTGGCCCACCGCCTGGCCACCGCCGCCGATGCCGATCTGATCATCGTGATGGGCGAGGGCCGTCTGCTGCAAACCGGCCGCCACGCCGACCTTCTCGAGATCGACGGCCCCTACCGCCGGTTGTGGTCGGCCTATGTCGGCGACGAAACCCCCGCGGATCACTTCGCTGCCGAATCATCGTGAGTACGCGTTACCGCGAATTGCGCCTCACAGACCAGCCGGGACCGGTCCTACCCCTAGTGCCGTGGGGGCCACTGCCGCAACAGATTCCGCTCGCGCGCCAGGAATTCAGCGAACGTCGTGGCAGGCCGGCCGGTGAGATCGCGGACGGCGGAGGTGGTCTCGGTGAGAGATCCGCCCGCCACATCGGCGAAGAGCGCTGCCACGTCGGTGGCGAACTGGGCGGGCAGTCCCTGGCTCGTGAGGATGTCCGCGAAAGCTGCTGGGGGCCGGTCGATATAGGACACCGTCCGGCCGAGTGCCTCGGAAAGCCTGGCGGCAATCTCGGTGTGCGTGAGTGCCTCGGGGCCGGTGACCACGAATCGCTGGCGACTGCCGAGGTCGCTGCTGAGCAGGACGGCGGCGCAGGCGGCGATGTCGGCGCAGTCGATGTAGGACACGCGGCCGTGTCCGTAGGCGCCGAGGAGATCGCCGCCGTTGGTGAATGCGCCTGCGCCGGTGAGGAAGTTCTGCATGAACCCGCTCGGCCGCAGGATCGTGCAGTCGAGCCCCGATGCCTCGAGCCGCGCCTCGATCTCGGCGTGCGCTCCCTCGGCCAGTAGGCCGCCGGGCCGGGCGCCCCACACCGAGATCTTCACAATGCGCCGCACCCCCGCGCGTACCGCCGCGTCGATCACGGTGGTCTGTTGGGTGACCATGGGCTGGGGGCCGGGCGTCGGTTGCGCCCCGGGTGAGCAGAGGAATATCTGCTCGACTCCGGAGACCGCGATGGCGATCGAGTCCGGATCGTCGAAATCGCCCACCACCAGATCGCAGTCGAGTTCCCGCCCGCGCTCCAGGTCGCGCACCAGCGCCCGGAACGGTGCGTTCTGCTCTCGCAACCGGCCGACCAGATGGCGACCGATCGCGCCGGTGGCACCCGTGACCAGGATCATCAGCTACTCCTTCTAAAATCGAGGGACCCTCGGAATATATCTTGAGGGTCCCTCGACTTAAAGGGTTGTGATGGACCAAACCGCATCCCGGGTCCGCCGTCCGCGCGCGGATGCCCGCCGCAATCGGGAACGTCTGCTCGCCGCCGCCGATGAGGTCTTCGGCGCGGGTGGTGCCGATGCGCCGCTTGAGCATGTGGCCCGTCGAGCCGGCGTGGGTATCGGCACGCTGTACGGCCACTTCCCGACCCGCCGGGCACTCGTCGCGGCGCTGCTCGCCGAGCGCAACGAGGACCTGTTCGAGCGCGGTGATCGGCTGCTGGATGAGCCTGCCACGACCGACACCGTGGCGGAGTGGGTGCGCGCGGTGGTCCGCCACGCCGCCACCTATCAGGGCTTGGCCGCGATGCTCGCGCAGAGCCTGGACGACGACGGCAGCGAACTACACGCATCGTGCCTGCGGATGAACAGCATCGGCGAGGAACTCCTCAACCATGCCGCCCGATCGGCAGCACTAAGGTCCGAGGCCACCGCCGCCGATGTGTTCACGCTCATCAATGCAGCCGCCTGGACCCATGAGCACGCCGGTCCCGAACAGGCAGATCGCTTGATCACCTTGGTGCTCAACGGGTTACGCAACCCCACCGACTCGAAATAATGCCGGATTTCGAGGGGAGTTGATCGGGGCGATGGCGACCGGCCACGAGTCGCTTGGGCGTTGGCCGCGCTGCTCGTCCACGTCAACGTGCCGCAGCGAGGATTTTGCGACTGCACCTGCACGACGGTACGAGCTTCCCCGAGGACAACAACCCGACTGACCGATTACGGCGACTACCCCGGATCGCAGCAGAGCTACCGCCTCTTGACATCCACCGACGCTCAACGACACAGCAACGACCACGTCGCTCCGCACGACGGCAGTCACAGAACGAGATCAGTGAGCTGGCTCCAGTCGATCTGCACACGCAAGGGCAGATCCACAGCAAACGCGGTGCCAGGCTTGAGAACCCGGGCCAGGCGATAGTGGCCGACCGCATGGTCGAGGGCATAGGTCTCGATCGAGGTGACCTCGGACTCGGAGACACTGACCAGCCAGTACCACGGAATCCCCGCCGCCGCATACTCGCTCATCTTCTCGAGACGATCGGTCTTCACGTGACTGGGGGAGATCACCTCCACAGCGATCTTCAGATAGCGAGCCGGCACCGGGCGAACATCGTCAGGCACACAATCGAAAATGGCGACATCGGGACGACGAATCGTGGCGCGGGGGACCTCCCACAGCACGATATCGAAATCATGGTTCGCGTCCAGGCACGCGGAAGGGTCTTCGGCCATGTATTCACGCGTTGCCGCTTCGAACATGCCCAACAGCCGATGCACCGCCTTCTGGTGCGCGCGGCTCGGCGACTCGCACCGGACAGCATCGCCGTTGGCGACTTCGACCAGGCGGCAGAACTCCTCGGGCAATTCCCGCCAGATCTCGACAGTGATCGGCTCAGGTTGGATGTTGTCCGGCCGAGCCCAGTCGAAGATGGCTGACATGAGAAGGATTCTAGCCGCGCAAACACCCCCAGCACTCCAGACGATCCGTGAGCGCCTCGATCTGAACCATACGGATGGACGTGGCAACCGGGTTGCCACCCAGTGACAGCAAGAAGGGAGCCGCACCTGCTTCGTCACAGTGACGCAATAACGGTGGGGGAGAAAGCCGGGGAGTACAGTTCGCCGCAACCCAGCCCTCCGACTGGATGGCCGCCCGACAACAAGCTCGTCGCGGGCCCGCTATCGCGAGTTTCGATCCGCCGAGTCGGAGGATACCGCCGATCAAGTTGACGACTTCACCCCACCGAGAGCCGCGCCGACTCTGAAAGAGGTCCTGGCCGGAATGGCTTCTCCGGCGACTGAAAGTAGTCGCCAGGGGGATGGTCATCGAAGAGTTCGGATTCTGCACCCCATGATTGGAGGGCCATAACTTGACATAGCGCATCACTATCGGCCACGGATAGTGAATGAACGAAGGGGCAGATGGGTGTCGACGCGTTCAAGTTTACATAAGGAATATTATCGGCGCTTGAATCAAGTTGCCCTGCACGCTTTTCCATACCCCTTCGGGTAACCAAGCCGACGCCTGGTGCATCTCGGAAGATGCACCAGGCGAGGATCACGGGATTCTTGCGACGGATCGGCTGGCCGTTCACATGCCTAGGACATCAATCGAGACCAATTGCCGGCCAGCGTTTTTCGCCGATATCTATCAGTTATGTCAAGCTGAACCGTCGACTACCGTGCGGCCATTGCCAGCCTGCCCCGGCGGCAGTACTCAGCGATGGACGATCCGCGCAACGCGACCCTGGACAAACGGGGGTGTACTCGATGCGAAGATCCGGTGGCCCGGACTCCCCCGCACCCCTCCCCCCATCGCTCCATTTCGTCACTGTGACATACAGTTCGGCGGCAGGTGCTTGTCGGCGGTGTTTCAGGCGCACGGGTAGCAGGCAAGAACGGTCAGGTTCACGGCCCTGCGGCAGCGTCATCTCCGCGAAAGCGGCGCAGCACGAGCACGCCGGCACCACGCCCGAGCGTCACCGCCGCCGCCCCCACCCCGGCGCAGCGTCGGACACGACAGCATGGCCGCCTGACCACTGCGGGGAACGTGACAGATGGCTGAAATCCCGCACTCGCATGGCCACGCCCGCCGGCGGCACGAACAAGACCGCCAGCCCCGCCATCACACTGAGCGCAGTGCGTGGCAACGCGGAGCCGTAGCAGTATCCGGCGATGGTGGAGACCGCGGCGGTTCCGACAGTAGGAATCACGGTGACATGTTCGAGCGAACCCGCCGTGAGCACCGCGAACAGTGCGATCAGCAGCGTCGCCGCCATTCCGGCCAACGGTGCGGGGCGGACTCGGCCGAGCGTGAAACCAGCTGCGACACACACGAACAGCACCGGCACTATCCAGCGCGGCAGCGATACGGCGACGATCGCGCCGCCTGCCGACACGAAAGCGACCGCCAGCAGCACCAGCGTCCCGTCCCTGCCGGGAAGCAGGAACGCGGTCGCCACTGCACCCGCCACCGTGACCGCGACAGCCGCCACGATACGAATCGCGGTGTCGCCGTGACGAGCCACCCATTCCGAATCGAGCAACGTGACACCGACCACCACCACTGCCACCGAGATCGGCCCCAACGGGACCTCCCCCGACTCGAATTCGGCGATCCGCCGTCCGCGATCGCCGAACACGCCGAAGGCGACGAGCAACCACGGTCGGCCAGATCAGTCACAGCGGCGGTGACTCACCGATCGGCAGCACCACCGGAGACTGCAACTGACCGCTGCTGCCAGAGCCTGGCCCCTGAGCGAAATCCCCGATCAGCACGGCGGCCAGCACGCCCAGCACGTGGGCGGCCGTAACCGACGCTCGATACACCGCGACTGCGGCCAAACCCGCCCAGCAACGCCCCGGCCGCCACCGCGTCGATGTAATTCCAGGTCGACAACGAGGCAACCGACATCGATTCGAACAAAGAGCGACGGTCGCCGCGCCGCAGACCCGTCGCACCCGCCCACGGGGCCGCTACGCCAGACGGAGGAGATCGGCGTGATCAACGCCAATCCCCCGACCACGGCTCCGAAATGTGGAATAGACCGGCGGGCACCGAATGACCAGCGTTCGATAGCCGATCGAGGAGTCATTCTCCGGGCCGACCGGAAACCCCTTGCCTGCCGGTGATTCCCAGAATCCAGACTGCCGAAGCGGGCCAGGATCCGTCCTTAAGGTCGTATGTACGACCTTCCCTACGACGAACCATGCGACGTTAATCGTTCAGAAGTCGAGTGACAGCTGTGGATCCCCGGGCGGATCAGGTTCTGGGAATCGACCCGGATGCCGAGTCGGTGCCGTCGCACGCAAGGTATCGAGTTGGGGCACATCAGGTTTGACCTGACCCAGCTGCCGGGCCACCACCTGGTCCGGTTGTTCGGCGGCCAAACGGCTGGCGTAGGTGGCACGCAGCATGCCGGGTGCGATGCCGGAGCCGTCGCGGAGCCCGGTTTCGCGGCCGAGCTCTCGCACGATGTCTTCGATCTGGCGGCGCGACAGCCGCCGCATGCGCCCGCTGTCCCCGTCGTGGTCTCCGGCGAGGAAGAAGGCCTTGATCCGCTGATCCCCGACCAGGGCGGCCCGCTCGGCGCGCCATTCCGCCAGTGCGTAATGCGCCCGCCCAGGTAGATGGATCAGACGGCGCGGGGCGCGTACGAAACTCTGGGCCCCGGTCAACACCACATCTTCGTCGTCGAGGCCGGAGACCTCCGACTCTCTCAAACCGCTGTACAGCAGCAATACGACCAGCGCGAGATTGCGGGTCCGCCGGATCCGGAACAAGCGGGTATGCGCTGGCCGCGCCTGCGCCACCGCGATGAGATCCGACTGCTCGGACACGGTCAGTGGCCGGGTGATCACCCGCTCGATAGGAGCCGGAGGCACCCGGGATGGCTCGAGTTCGAGGTAGTCGTAGTAGGCGTTGAGAGCCGCGAGGGTTACGTTCCACGTGCTGTATCCGCGGCCGAGCGACTTCAGGTGCGCGAGGAATGCGGCAACGGCGGCGTCCCTCCCCTCAGCGGTGGCGAGGGCCGCAGGATGATCGACACGAACGCCCCGCAACCAGTTGAGGAACAAGGCGACACGTTGCGAGTACTCGCCTCGCGTGCGCGGGACGAGAGGGCGACCGGGGCGAGCCGCCAACCACAGGGTGAATCGCCGATCGAGGACATAGGGATCGCTCGATTTGGTGACCCCGGTCGGGGCGGCCGCCTCCGGGAGCGTGTCGTCGACTTCGTCCATGTCTCTTCACCTCCGGTGCTTTTCAAGTTTCGAGGATGCCATCGGTCGGTGACATGCTGGCCGGGCCGCGCGATTAGTCACGAAAAAAATTCGTCATGGCCGTGACTAATTGGTTGTTGAACACAAGCGCTGCACGCACCTTCCCCCTGGTGAGCACCCGATCTCAGTTGCCGTACAACACGATTCGTTCAGCGCTGCGGAACGTGTCGGCCTTCTCGTCTATCGTGACTCGTGCCGATACGGCGCAGCATCGAAGGGTTGTGAGGGGATGGCGGAATCCGGCGGGGAGCCACCGCATCTGGATCTCTTCCGCTATCTCACTGCCGAGGAGCGAATCGACTACATCGCCATCAGGACCCAATTCACGGCGTCGTTGCTGGCCGATATGTCCGCGAGTACAGTCACGGAGCACTTGGCGCGAGACGGTTTGCGACTCGACGCCGACACTGTTGAGGCGCGCTGCCGGCGGTTGGTGGCGATTTCGGCCAGCCGCGCCGCTCGTGCGGCCGCTCGCGCGGTGGCTCCGTCAATCAGCTGCTCAACGCCCTCACCCGGTTCGGAGCCGACACCACCGGACAACTCGATGTCTCGCAGCGCGTCGAACACGACGACCCTTGGTCGGTCATGATGCGTGCGCGTGCCGATCTTGGACTGGTTACCCATCTCACCCTCGCCGAACTCACAAGCACCACCGCGTCGCTGGCCGAGCCCGGCTCCGTCGTTTCCGCGTGCGAAAACCCGCAGGTGTTGCAGCGTGCCGCGGAAATCGGCGTCGCCCGTCCGCTCGTGTGCTTCAGCAGCAATCCCGCATCTGCGGGAATGCTGCTCGCCGAACGTCTTTCGATCGAGTATCACGGCGACTTCGACTGGCCTGGGGTGGCTATCGCCGCCCGGTTGTTCGCCGCAGGTGCCCGGCCTTGGCTGATGAGTGCATCCGATTACCTGCGCGGCGCGGCATCAGGAATCCACCGGATCCCGCTCGTCGGCCGCCCGGTCGCAACACCGTGGGATCCTCGGCTCAACACCGCGATGGTCCGCCACGGCTGGGCACTGCATGAGGAAGCGGTACTCACGGAGCTTCTCGACGATCTCGGACGACCGTGCTGATCGCACGAAAAGCGATCTCTCGCACGAACGGACAGGACCGTACGACAGGGTTCGTGCTCCGGGAAACAGCAAGATCGCTGCTGGTCGCACTGCAAACGGCGCCGCCATCGAATGGTCCGTTTCTGCTGAAGATCCCGACAGTCGACGACCCGCACGATCGGCCTGGTCGCCCGCCATACGAGTTGAACGCGTGGCTGAACACCGCACGCATCCACTACGGCATCGATCAGCACGATGAACGCGGCGAGGGCATACTGTTCCCCCCTGCAAGACCCGCCGATAACATCATCGAGCAGTTCGACCTCACGACTGACGAGGACCTGCGGAACTGGTTTCTCCACGGCAACGCGGTATTCCGCAGCCGGGTATGGAAAGACACCAGTCCCGGCCCTTCGCATCACCGGGAACCCGGAACCCGCGGCGAACTGCTCGAGGTCGATCGAGAGTTTCTGCGAAGAGTTCTCCAGGATCTCGATGTCGCGTTGGTTCTTCGAGTGGCAATCCGCCGCGACCTGGACCGCCCGATCTACAACCGGAAGGAAGACGATGACGAGCTCGGATGGATCGAGTGGTCGGCCAAGATCTATCTCGTCGATCCGACAGGACAGTGGTTCGAATACTGAAGCTGCCCTGCAACTCGGCGCCATGCTCGCCGCTCATTTGAAGGACGAGGATGTCCTCGGGCAATGGATGGCCCACCACCTCGCAGAACTGATCATCGTCGCCAAAGACGCGGACACGAGCGTCGAGCAACGTCAGCAGATCGTATCTACCATCCTCGAGGTGTGGGCTCATCGGCGAAGCTACCCGCGTCGGCTGCTGGACGACTTCTCCGCCGTTCTCACCGCACTGGATCGACTCGGAGATGATCGGCCATGCAGGTTCTCCAGAATCTTTGACGACTTCGATGACTCCGACGCCGGTGTGCTGGACAACAGTACCGGGGACCTTCCGCTCGTTGAGCAAGCTGTCGAACTCGAGCGCCTTACCCGCGACACGCTGATACATCTCCTATGGCGTGCGGCGCGCGATGCCAGTGTGAAGAACGACCAGTGGCTGTCGTTGGCAGACCAACTCGCTTCCAACATGGAAACTACAGTGACCCAGTCTCTTTGGCGTCTGCATCTCCGTAGGGCTACGGCCGACCAGCCTGCGTCGGAACCTGAGAATCAGTCGGGAGAAGGCGACGTCGATGGGGACGAATCCATCGGGTCGGAAGCTCAGGCGAATCGACTGCGCCGTATGGCCTGACTACCCCAATCGCATCGCGGATTCGCTGTGACCAGCTCGGTGAACGGGTCGTAGGGCAGCCGTTTGCCACCGAAATCCATGCCAGCATGTCAGGTATCTGACCTTCGAGGGGTGGCGAGACTACATCCGTGCCTCATCCCGGTGAGGTGCCGGCCGAGAATTTCCAGTGCAGTCTTTGCCGCCCTCTCCCCCTGCCTTCACAACATATGGGCTCTCGATCAGTCGGATCCGGCGTAACGTCCTTCACGAGATAGGACCCGAGGAAACCCCGGCACTGTGAATCGTCGGCGTTGCAGCAAACACGGTGCGGCACAGAAGTATTCGTTTACCGATCATTATGTCAGATTCGAATCCGCTATGAACTGAGGATGGCCCGCATACTCGGAGTGTTCGGGTTGCACTCCCGGTTCAGCGTAGGGCCTCGCCATTTGTCACTGTGGCGTATTGCACTGAGGGTGCAAACCCCACCACGCCCATTCCGTGAAGAAAGTGCTCGGTGACCTGATGCGGCGCCGAGCACGGCTCAGCAGCCATGCGGTTCGATTACCGGCGAATCATCGACGCGGGCGAAGCGTGACACCCGAAGCGATTTCACGACCTGCACTCGACGCCGGGCACCGATCACCGCCGTCATAGCGAGGATGGCAGCGGCCATGCACGATGCGAGAGTTGTCCAGCATCAACATATCCCCCTGCCGAGCGCGATAACAGCATCGAGGCTCCGCCACCGCCGACGGTCGATCCACCACCCCGAAATCTTTACAGGCACGAGCTTCCCTGAGGACAAGCCGTCTTCTTCTGTCGATGAGTTCGTCACGCACATTCTAGGACAGGTACGATCGGCCACGAAAAGCCATGGGGACGTGACCGACCCGTGTGACAGCGAGTGATCGTGGATGCCTCAAACCGAATTCGAGGCGCTCGCGGCGCGATGGGACGACGGCATGGGATCGCCCCCGCCCGCCCCAAAGTGGTCGCGTCCGGAATATTTCCGGTGCCCTGATGTGAGCTGGCTCGCCAGTTCCGGACCAGACAGCTCGGCGCTGAGCCTGCCCAGTTCCGCCGCCCTGCCGGCGCCTTTGGCGTACAACTGGTTTCGCTGGTCGCGCGGTTCCCACTCTACATTTTGCGCTGCAGTACAACGCGATTCGTCCGCCGATAATGACTCGTCGGCGAGGAAGTCCCGGACCTCGTGGCGCAGCGCACGCAGGGGCTCGTCCTTGAGGACGGTCGGCAGTGGCGGTGGCAGAGTGCGGTTCGTGACGCGTTGAACCGGGTCTCGCCCGCGACCGCACTGCGGTGGTGTGCTGCATAAGGGCCTGAGTCGCGCTCGCAAGCTCGAGGCACCGGCGAAATCTGTGTGCTCGGAAGCACGAAGAAGCCGTTTCGTAGACCCACAGCCAGTGTTGGGTTGATCGCAACGCGCTGGGCGAGCGCCTCGGCCGCGGACAACAACTCCTCGGACGGATGTACCTGGGAGACCAGGCCCCATGCAAGCGCGGTCGTCGCATCCAGGCGGTCGCCGGTCAGCGCCATCTCTGCGGCGCGGGCGGGCCCGATTGCACGCTGAAGCAGCCATGTGCCATCGTCGCCGCTGATCGGTCAGAATGCCTCGCTGTGGAGCGGCGCCTCCCCCGCTGCAGCATCTTGGCCGAGCGGGTGTCGCGTCATCTGCTCGACGCCGCTGCACACAATGATGTCGGCCGCCCCCGAGGTGATCAGACCTGCGGCATTATGGAGCCTATGTGGTAGAACAACGCGCTCTTGTTCACCCCGGCAGGGTCGGCGATCTACGCGGATTGCTGCCCGCAGGTCACCGACGAGATGACGACGCTGCTTCTGCACGGACTCCGCTCCCCCGCTCTGCCAGCGATGACGTCCGGTCATGACGCGCCCCCTGGTTACGGCTCACGGTGCTCGAGGGGCCTCTGGGTGCAGAGTGGCGTTCGCACAGGGGCACGATCCCGTTCGGACCAGTAGCCCGGACGGGTCTTCGTCGTTCCGTCGTGCGGCCGGTCAGGGAGGAACCCGTCCTCCTCGCCAGACGGCCTCGACCAGTCGATGCATGGTAACAGTGCCGAAACCTAGGTCACCATCAGCATTCTTCCGGCGGTGATGCAGGGCCTCTGACGGCACGATATCGCGGTGGTCGTGGTGAACGTTCCTGCTGCCGTGGTGTTTTCGGGGCTGGCTCCCCTGGCGGGTGGAGGAGATCGTCGATGAGGGTGGCCGGACTCTGGTGCAGGCGCGGACGCCGGATGGTCCGGCAGCATGTCCGGGCTCCGGGGTGGAGTCCGCACGGGTGCACGGATATCACCTGCGGATCGTGGCGGACGTGCCCCTGGATGGCCGGGCCGATATGGTTCCGGTACAAGCCGCGTCGACTTGTATGTCCAACATTGGACTGCCGCAACACTTTCCGAGAGCAGGTGCCCGGTGTGTTGAAACACTACCAGCGGCGAACCGTCCGCTTGACTGTCAAGGTCAGGTCGGTGGTACAAGAGCTGGACGGCCGCGCCAGCATCCGACTGCTCGCGGCGCTCCGATTGTCGCGTCCTACCGCGATCCGCGTCCGTGTTGCGGATCCTGCTGCCACATCGGCCGACACCGAAAGCGTTGGGCGTGGACTACTTCGCGTTGCACCGCGGCCCGCAGGGCACCAAGGCGCGCAAAGCGGTCGTCTTCCCGGCATCTGCGACTGAGGAACCATAGCTCAAGCGGTAGGGCAATGCTCAGCCAATTTGGCCATTATGATCTGGTTCGCTTGCCAACCGTCGGGAAATTTGGCGGGCACCGAGAGATGAATCGGCTCGGTCGAAGGATGGCTGTCCAAGAGATCCACGATGCCCTTCCTAGCGACGACAATGCAGGCTTGCCGGTGTCGTGAGGTGAGAACGCAAAGGCGGCCAGCTTCAAGGTGGAACGATGTGGCGTCGCGACGGCCCGACAGCGGGTGTACCACGATGACCACTTCGTATTCGCGGCCTTGGAGCCGATTTGCGTTGTCGACGGCGATCCCGCGTGCCATCGGGTTGCTCGATCGCGCGAGAGCCAATCGGACGAGGTCTGCCTGATCTCGGTGGGCTACACCGATCGCGATGTCACCGGCGTTCAGTTCGCGGCCGTCGGGGTGGCGTTCGCAAAAGCCGACCGCGCCCCGATCGAGCAGTCTGACCGCGAGGTCGGCGGCGGTCTGGATGGTCTCGGTATCGGTTCGTGGAACGTGTCGGCGGGGAAGTTCGTGTAGTGCCCATCCGGTTGAGGAAGCCTCGGCGAGTGTTTCGTCTAGTTGGACCGCCCCGAATCCAGAGGTGCGGAATCGCAGCGATCGGGTGCCTTCTCGTGTTCCGGAGGTGAAGGTGGATCTAGGGTAGAAGGCTTCGTTGATGGTGGGTGCCGCGGAGGCGGGCAGTCGCCACGACACTGGCAACTCGTGCAGTGGGGTGTCCCGGTTGTGTTCCAGCATGACGGTGACGCCGTTCTGTGTCGGATCGTGCGGCAGACCGATCCAGCGTTCGGTTCCCACCACGGTGAACGGGTCGAGTTGGCCCGGATCGCCGACGAACAGTCCACGATCGAAGCGTTCGACGATCTGCAGCAACATGTCAGAGCGCATCTGATAGGCCTCGTCCAGAATTGCCCACCCGAATCGGCTGTCGCGCACCGTGGTCCATTTGGCGGAGGTGCCCACGATGATCTGGCATGCGGCCAGGTCCGTGAGTGAGTTTCGGACCGTGCAGATGGCGGTGAGGGCGCGTGAGGGTGCGTACGTGCTACCGGTGAGTCGGCCAATCGCGATTTCCGGGTGGGCTTGGTGCAGGCGGCTGATGAGATCGTCGACCTGATTGTTGGTCTGGGCGACGATCATCGGCCGCTCGCTACCCGCGACTAGGTCTGCTGCGGCACGAACGACGAGGGTGCTTTTGCCCGCTCCGGGTGGTGAGTCCACGACGACGGACCGGTGGCCGGGTGCACCGAGGTCGGCCAGGATCGCGGCGCTGACCGCAGCGGCTTGTGCAGCCGGATCGAGCCCGATGTCAGTCCTCATCGCCCCACTCCTCAGTGCTGGCTGTGCCGGAAGTCGAGATGTCGGGATCCGGCGCGGTGGTGTCGGTGTGTGTCCATGGTGTCGCGTCCGCGTCGGGGAAAGCGGGTGTCGGCCGCCAACCTGGGTCCGGCAGGTAGGCGATGTGCCGGCCGATGTCCGGTATTGAGCCGGCCTTGGGGATGAGAGAACGACCCATGCCGCCGTTGATCTCCACGGTGACCAGGCTCGTGTCCGCATCGAGTTCCGTGCTGACGATGACGGCCTTGTGACCGGGCGGCATCGAGGGACTGATCACCATGGTCCCGTCTGCAAGGCGGGTAGGGTCGAAGGTTCGAATGGTAACGAGGGGTCGTGCGACACGGCGGTTCTTGTCGGTCGTGATGATGCGGTCGGCCTCCACCGCTTCGACGATGCCTGCGAACGCCTCCCCGATGCTGCGACGATCGGCTAGAACGAACGGGTCGTCGAACGCCATGCTGGCTTCGAGGTCATCGATGGCCCGCTCCAGACGGCTGAGTCTACGCGCGGCTGCGACCGCCTTGTCTCGAGCGCGCTGCGGTCTGGCAGTCTCCGACTGCCGGTAATCGGAGAAATTGGTGAACGACCAGCAGTCGCCCTCGAAACGCCTTGCCGCGCTCGGTGCTTCGGGGACGCCACGCAGCAGTGCGATCGCGTCCCACATCAGGCGCCAGGTCGGTTTGATCTGATCGCCGATGAGTTCAAACAACTCCTGCTCGGCGGCATCGACGGCGGCCTTATCACCAGCTGCTCGCGCGGCATCGAATTCCTTTATTGCCGAGTGCAACTGGTGATTGTCGAAGTCCGGTGACGTCGTCGGGCCTGCGGGCGGCCAGATGATCGGGTTCTCGGCATCGCACAGCGCCTGCTCGACGCTCAACCCCTCCGGCGGGCTGATCCACGCCATGAGCGCGGCCAGGTTCTGGTCCTCGAGGGTGCTGTGCCCAGTCGCCCAGTGTTCGGTGAGCAGATCGGTGACCGCCAACAGCATCGACGTTCCGGCTTGTTCGGCCGACTCGGCCAGAAAGGTCAGCCACGTACCCATTTCGGGGATGACCGCGTCGACCGGGAAGTCACCGTCGGTCTTGCGGAAGCGGCACGCACGACCGAGGTCGGCCAGCGCCTTGATGCCGCCGGGGTTGGGCACGAGGAGCTGTGGGGCGGCGGTGAAGCGCGAGCGCGACTCCTTGGCGCGCGCGGGCACATCACGCCTGTCCAGCCGGCACGAGTTGATGTAGTCCATCACGATATTGCCGAGGTCCGCTGCGAAGATGAAGCGCTGGACCGGATTTCGCGGTTGTCCGACGATGAGCAATTTCGGCGACCGTTTGGCCTGACCGACCATCACTGCAAGCGGGGATCCGGCTTCGCCCGCCATGACCAGGGGGATGACGACCAGCGGCCTCTCCGATAGTCGGCGGTGACGGAACCGGGTCACGGGCTGCGCCCGCATGGACGCCATCGCTTCCAGCCGTGCCAACGCCGAAACCTTGCTCATCCCATACCCCCGATCGAGTGGCCTCCACTCGCCCCGGCCAGTTCGGCGCGCAGCCGTACGGCATGCCGCAGTGCTAGGGTCATCTCCACCTGCTCGTCGTTCGGCTCGATCTCACCGCGTGCCAGGCC
This sequence comes from Nocardia sp. NPDC059154, assembly GCF_042755705.1. Lineage (NCBI taxonomy): Bacteria > Bacillati > Actinomycetota > Actinomycetes > Mycobacteriales > Nocardiaceae > Nocardia > Nocardia sp. NPDC059154. The sequence goes on along the minus strand of NZ_JBHZCS010000050.1, from coordinate 30,639 downwards.
CAAAGCCATTGTCACGGTGTCGATTCCGCCCAGCGGCTCGGTCACGATCGATCCGAGCACATCGAGCGAGCCGGCGGCCCGCGCCCGTGACCGGCAGAAGTAGGCCATCTCGCAATGGTTCAGGCAATCAGGGCGGTAAGCAGCCGGCACGGCATCCAACGCGGCCAGTAGCTCGTCGCGCGGACGCTGCGGCCGGCCGGTCGCATTCTCGGCGAGGTCGAAGGTCAAACCCTCGGGCAGCAAATCGAGTTGATCGCCGACGCGTTCGATACGCGAAAGCTGGCGGGCGAGGTTGCCGACCTGATTGCGGGCGTCGACGAAGGCGCCCGTGGGGCGGTTGGTGAAATTTTTCGGTCCAATCAGCACAACCTTGTCGGACACGATGTCCGGGTCATCGATACCGACGGCGGCGAGCATGGCGCGCAGCGCGATGATGTACGCGCAGGCCTGGGTCGTGGCCGACTTGACCAGTGCCGCGTCGGCCTGTCCGTCGACGATCGGAAGGCTCTTGATCTCGACCACGTACAGGCGGTCACCCAACTTGAAGGCAACCAGATCCGGCTCCAGATAGACGGAGTGGCCACCGACCTCCAAACGCAGCATTGGGTGGTCGTACAGCGGACTGTCACCGTCACCTCGAGCTGCAGCCACCAGAAGTGACTGGGTCTTGGCGAAGCGAGCGGCCGGACTGCTGTCGCCGCCGACGTCGTTGAGATCGCGGTATCCGACCTGCGAAACCGGGAGTTCGAGGACTTCGCGGAGTACCCGCAGCAGCTCGGCGCAGCCGTTGTCCTTGACCATCTTCTCGAAGCCTTTGCCGCGGGTGATGGCGAAAATGGACTGGCCGAACGGCGTCCGATACCCTGCGTGCTCCGCGATGGCAGCCTTGTCGGAACCGGAGGCGTCCAGAACTGCTCGGAGGGTGCATCGGGGGTTGTTCTCCAGTGCTGCAAGTGATCTGGCGTTGAACTTCAGACGCGGTGCAGACCCGCGCAACGCGTCCAAGCGATCGTCGGGAGCTACCTTCACGGCAGTGTCGTTCCTTGGGGAGGAGGGGAGGGGCTGAGCGGGGTCGAGCGGCGGGGTCAGACGTCGGCTTGCTCAAGCCGGGCCTGTCGCAGTGGGGCACCGAACAGTTGCTGTTCGTCGTTGAGTTGTTTGCGAGCTCGACGCGCGGCCGCGCCACGTGTGGCGAGGTCGGCGTCGGCGTGGACCTCCAGCTCTGCGAGAGCCGCATCGATCACCTGCTCCGTGTCGTGCACGACCAGGGTCGAGCCCGGCGGCATGGCGCCCGGGATATTGGTGGCGAAGCGCCACAGTAAGCGCATCGCGGCAGGCGCGGGTTCGGAACCAGCCATTTTCATTTCGCGCACCGATTCGGCGATGCGCACCGCGCCGGTCAGGAAGTTCACTCGGGGGGAGAGCGGGCCCACGATGCGCTGCTCAAGCGACCAAGTACTGATCGTGATCAAGGCCCTGGCAGGAGACAGCAGATCATGATTGAGTGCCGGGCACAGATAGTACGGGCGGGAGCCTGGAGCCGAACGGTAGGAGCGTTCTTCGTCGCGGCGCAGGCTCGACAGCTTCGAGGCCGACAGGTCTCCGGGGAAGAACGCGTCGTGGACATCGACGATCAATTTCGGCGCGGCCGGCGCCTGGAGCAGGACCAGCGCTCGCTGCACATGCTCACGAGCAGGCAGAGTCATGGAAGGGGATTCCGTTGCCGCGGCACGTTCCGCGGTGATCGAGGTCGAAGCGTGAGACTCGTCGGTGTCGATCAGGGTGTTCCAGGCCCGTTCGGCCCGGCGCAGCTGCGCCCGGAGTTCGCCGACACGCTCCGCGTCGCCGACGGCGGACGCGTCGCGGATCGCGCGCCGCAGCTCGGCGATGCTGTTCTCCAACGCGTCCAATGGGTTGCTCATACCTCGGGAGCCTACCAGGGTTCCAGAATTTTCCAGACTTATCCCTGAGTATGCGGTAGCCTCGTGGTGCTCGATTCCATTCGACCGCAGCGGTGCACGCTGTGCCCGCCCGCTACCTTCCCCGGAGAACCTCGTGACCGCACGCGTGTTCCACACCTCCGATTGGCATCTGGGACGCCAAATCGCTGGGCGTCATCGGCGCGATGCCGAGTTCGATGCCGTCCTACACGAAATCACCTATATCGCAACGGAATCCGATCCAGACCTCATCGTGCACAGCGGAGATCTCTTCGACGGTCCGCGCCCAAGCCTGGACGATGTGCGCCGGGCCGCGCACACCCTTCGGCGGCTCGGCGAGATCGCACCGGTAATGGTGGTCGCGGGCAATCACGACACGCGACATGTGTTGTCCTTCCTGAATTTCACGTTGAACGACATGTGGGATAGCGGCGCCGAGCGTCGAGTGCGCTTCGCCACCGATGCTCGGCCCGAGGGCCTGCTGATCGCCGAGTATCCCAGCGCGCGAGGGGAATCGACGGTCCGCGTCGCCGCGCTACCGTATCTGCACCCGAACCGGTTCGCCTACGAATTCGCCGATGGCGCCACGGCGACGACCTACGCTGATCGGATGCGAGCTGTGCAGACAGATGTGTATCGCCGCCTCACGCACGATCGCGGACCCGATGACGTCCTGGTTTTCGCTGCTCACCTGTTCGTCGAAGGGGCCACTCCTTCCTATTCCGAACGTCCGATTTCCGTTGAATCAGACTATGCTGCAAGTGTTTCCGGCCTGCCGATCGTGGATTACGGCGCGCTCGGACACATTCACAAACCACAGGGAATCGGCGGGATAGGCTTCCCGGCCCGCTACGCGGGCAGTCCTCTGCAAATGGACTTCGGCGAGACACGCGACACCAAGAGTGTCGTCCTGGCCGAGATCGCCCCGGGTAAAGACCCCCGGATCGAAGTCGTACCACTCGAATCGGGCAGACGGCTGGTCAAGCTCGCCGGAACCCTGGACGAGATCGCGATGACCGCGAGCCGTGTCGGTGACAGTTGGGTGAAGGCCACGGTCCACACCGACGGTCCCACACTCGCGCTGGCGGAGACCCTCGCACAGATGTTGCCGAAGGCAACGATCGTCGATATCGACGAACTTCGTCCGGGTACCGAGAGTCAGATCCTCGACCACGCGACGACGGTCGCTGAACTGCCCAGTGTCGAACAATTACTGCGCGAATATCTTTCGGATGGTCGTGTCACCGGACCGGCGCTCGATCGCGTCATGGCCACGCTCGCGCAAATCCAAGCGGACCCGGACCCGGCTGATCGCACCTTGTGCTGTGAAGAGAACCTGCTGACTGCCGCGATCGACGGCCGCGGCATCGATGGCTTCGATCGATCAGGCGTGCTGACGGGAACCGAGATCACGGATTCGGAGGTGCTGCCATGAAGCCCGTCGAACTGTCTCTGCGGGGATTCCGCAGCTACCCCACACCGGTAACCATCGACTTCACCGGGAAAGGTCTCACCGCGGCGCTCGGCGACACCGGCGCGGGCAAAAGCACTATGCTAGAGGCTATTACGTTCGCCCTCTTCGGTAAGAGCTCCTGGGACGGCCGCGAGACCAAACACCTCATCGCAGACCGATCCGAAACCGGCAGCGTCGATCTCACCTTCACGCACGGTGATCATCGGTGGCATGTGCACCGCACTATCCACGCCACTAATTCCAACTTGGGAAGACATCACCTGAAGAATCTCGACACTGGCGACGAAGTCGACGGTGCGAAGGCGGTATCCAAACGCATCGAGACTGTCCTGCACATGGATTGCGATACATTCCTGCGCGTCGGACTACTGCCGCAGGGCAAGTTCGACCGGCTCCTGACCTCATCTCCGGCAGACCGCTCCAAACTGTTGCGTGAGTTGTTCGGCGCGGAATCTCTGGTGTCGGTCCAGGACATCGCCAGAGACCGTTGCGCGAACCTGAAGGAGCTGCTCGCGGTCGCCAGGGCCAAACGCGATGCGATGGGGAATCCAGCGGAAGCCGCCACGGAAGCCGCCGCGCGTGCCTCGGCTGCCGAGGCGTTGACGACGCGCCTAGGTGCCTCGGTTGACGCCATGAACGAATTGCAGGACAAGGTTTCGACGGCTCGCGCTGCGGCGAGCGCGGCCGAGGCGGCAGCGCGGAGTTTGGCCGACGGGATGGTCCGTGACGCGGTCGCGAAACTGGACGAGCTCGGGCTGGTCGCCGAGCGACTCGAAACACAGCGTGCCTTCCTGCAACAGCACTCCGACGAAATCGATGACCGAGAGGCCGCGCTCACTGCGGAGATTCAGCAGCGTGAAGATCGTGGCGAAGGATTGGATCGATTCACCAGAGCCGCTGTGATTCTCGAACATCTCGCGGCACGTGCTGACGTACACAGGGCCGAACGCCGCGAGCTCGACGCCCAGTCAACCCAACTGGTTGTCGACGGTGACCGAATCGCCGCCGATGAGGCGGCTCTGAACGATCGGATCGAACAGGTACGGCCACTGATCGACGAGGCCGCCCTCGCAGCGAAGGCCGGCCAGGAAGTGCGCACCGCCGAAAGTGCACTGCGCGTACAGGTCTCGGAGTCGATGCAGGCCGCGTTGAAAGCCGCCGAGGCCGTCGTAGCGTGCGGCTCTGCGACCGGCGCGTTGGACGATGCGAACAAGGCTGTGGTGCGGTTCGAGGGAAAGCTCGTGGACGCGAAGGCGGCGCTCATCCGCGCCGAGGTGCGTGAGAGCGCTTTGGACCTGAACAATCGGGCGGCTCTGATCGCAGCTGACCTCCATCCGGATGACGATTGCCCGGTTTGCCGCCAAAAGGTTCCGGATTCCTTCGAAGCCGGCTCGGCTGCCGGAGTCGACGAGATCCAAGCGGTGAAGGCGGCGCTACGTCAGGTCAAGCGGCTGCGCGACAAAGTCGGTGGTGAACTCGCGCAGTCCAAAGCGCAGGTCACCGCGGCTTTGCAAGCAGCGTCGAGCAATGTGGAGAATCTGCGAGTCGCGGAGCTGCAAGCACAACTCTCCGCCGCCGCGACATGTGAGCAGTTCGATGAGTTCGCCGCTCTCGCCGCGCAAGTCGGTGGAGCATTCGATGCTGTCGGTGCCGCCGCAGCTCTCACCGCCGCGATGAACGCGATCGCGGCAGAACCCGGTCGCTACACCTCGCATCAGCACGTGAGCGCACCGATCACCTCGGCACTGGCACTGTGCGAGGAGGCGGTTTCCGCCCATGTTGCACAACTGCGCGACACCGCGTCCGAAGCCACCACCAACATCGAAGTCGATCGCAGGTCACTGGCCAACCGCCGAGAAACTTATGACGCGGCGATCGAGTCCGTCGCAACAGCCTCAGCCAGGGAGACCGAGGCGATTGCCCGTACCGTCGCCGACATTCATGCGCTGCCCGACCAGGTTCGTAGCCTGCTGCCTGGGGAAATCATCGACATAACAAGCGATTCCGTCGAACAGGCGATCTCGATGGCTATCGCCGGGAAGTCCGAGATCGAGCGACTGCTCACCGCAAGGGAGACCGGACGTAAGGAGAAGGCGGACGTACTCGACCGGCAGCGCCAGGTCGAACAGGATGTCGGCCGTTTCCTGGACCAACCGCTCACCGAGCTCAGGAGTGCGCTGGAGGCGTGGGCCAAAGATCTGCGTCGCGCGGTCGACTACTTCGGAGACACCTGCGAATACCGTGTGCCGTTCACCCCGACCGAACCCGGCATCGCTGGGATCCGGCCGTTCGCTGCCGAATTGCTCGAAGTCACGGCTGCCGTCTGCACCGAACTGAGCGGAGCGTCCGCTGCCCACCACGCCGACGTCGAGGCGGCGACCAGCAGCCTCGCGGACGCGGCCGCGCGGTTGGCCGACGTGGTCAGCTTCGAACCAACCGCCGATTTGACCACCGCGCAGTCGATGCACCCGATCATCGCCGCGGCGGCCATCGCTCGACGTGAGGCCGAGCAATGGCGTGCGAAGCACAGTGCCGCAGCGGCTCAGTTCCAGACCGCAGCCGACCTCGACTTCGCCATCGCCGCCGGGCAGGCGAGATTCGAGGCCCTAGACGTGCTGCGCCGGGAGCTCGTCGATGCCAGGTTCCTGGGCCATCTGACGAAATTGAACAGCCGCGCGCTGCTCGGTATCGCCAGTACGTTGCTTGCACGTCTCACCGACAGGCAGTTCGGATTCGCTGACAACTGCGATATCGTCAGCCGCCATTCCAAGGTCGTCCACAGTGCGAATAGGCTCTCCGGCGGCGAGAAATTCCTGGCATCGCTCGCTCTGGCTCTCGCCTTGGCGGAGTTGCACTCTCGCAGCGGACCGCGGCTCGGAGCCCTGTTTCTCGATGAAGGCTTCGCGACTCTGGACACCGCGGCATTGCAGGCAGCGCTCGAGGTCTTGCGCACCCAGACCGGTGGCGACCGACTGGTGATGGTGATCAGCCACCTGCACGCCGTCGCCGAAGCTGTCGACGACGTGCTGTGGGTCGAGCGGCCGCTCGGCGGCGGCTCCGCTGCACGATGGCTCACCACCGCCGAGCGAGAGGAGCTGGTGAATGCCGATCTGTCCAGTGGCCTGCACTGAGCGCACCGACCGCTGGGAGAAGACTCGCAATGTTCAAAGCCGACGGGCGTGGCCGGGACACACTCGGCCCGGCCATACGGGGGAGGGCACTCGCCGTCGCCGATCCGGTACTCGACTTGGAACGATGCAAATCGCTTCTGACATCACGGGACCGGACCGGTTATCAGATGGAGGAGCTCGCGCTGAACGCCATCGATACCATCACTCTGAAGAGGGACTTCGAGGACGGCACCAAGCACGAAGATGTCGTGGTCGCGGTGGTCGGCGTGGCGCGGAGCCAAATGCCCGGCCATAGCACCGAGGAGCACGACGAGGTGGCCGGATGGATTCTGGACAGCCTGGTGTACGTCAGTACCGTCGATCGCCGCTTCAGTCACGTGCACGGGGTCACGTCGGGCGGCACGTTCGCTTCACATATCTTCTCGGACAGGCTGTTACGTGAGGTCGTCGGGCTCGATGGTCGTCCCCGGCTCCGTGCTTCGAACGATGCGATCGCGGTGCCGGTGGGCGCGGTCGACATCGCGTCCGAACAAGTTGCCGCCGATGCGGAACTTAGCGCATTGGTCAAGCGGGGGAGGTTGATCGACGCGATCCGCACCCCGGAGACCGCCCTGCGCGTTATTGCGCAGAATGCCGAACACATCCGTACCCGGTTGGACGGCATTCGCCGCGATAATTGTTCGGTGCGTTGGGTCCGGGATGTGCTGCGCATCCGATCCTATGCACTGGCGTATATCGAGGAATGCGTCGAGATCGAGAAAATCATCAAGGGGAATGTGATCGGTCTGATGGACAAAAGCTTCGAAGAGGCGACGCCCGCGCAGGCCGCAGACCTGATCACGATCCTCATCGTACCCAAATTCGACGAGGGCGCTGATCTGCGCGTATTCGCACAGCATCAGTACTACGCGCTCGTAAGCGTGTTCAGGCGTGTGGATCACGAGAGTGTCCGCCGACCCGGGCTCCAAGGCGAGGCCGTCGTGCCGGCTGCGAGGAAATCTGCGAAACAGCAACCTGTCGGCGGGCGATGCTGTAATGAGCCCGGAAGCTGCTCAGGGCTAGGGGGTTTGGAGTGGCCGAATTGACTGCGGAACAGCTCTTCCACGAATTCCGCAACAGTGCGATCGCGGATGTCTCGCTGTCGTTGTTGCGGTCCCGGAGCGCGCTGTTCGACCTGGCGCTTATGGCCGCGCACCTGGGAGACGGGCAGATCGTCGACGGACAGACCCTGACCGCGGCGATGGACGCCGATCTGCCGGCACTGCTGCGCGGGAGTCCTGCAGAGGAGCGCGGCGCCGAGCAGGAATCGGGGGGCGCCGACGCGGTGCTCACCCGATGGCGAAAAAGGAACTGGGTTCACCGCAGTGCCGACCCGCGTGATCCGCGGGTGGAGCGATATCAGTTGACCTCGGGGGCGCATGCGGCGGTGCGGCAGATGCGTAATCTGCGGCGGCGTACTTCCATTGCGACCGGGTCGGGTCTGGGCATCGTGATGTCGGAACTCCACCTGATCGCCACCGAGGCGAACCCCGATCGAGCGGCTCGCCGGCTCGCGATCGACGAACGGATCGCGGCACTGGTCGCGCAGCGCGATGCGCTCGACAGCGGCGCGGAGCTCGCGGTGGATCACGCGGAATTGGTGGACAAGATCGCCACGCTGGCCGAGCTCGTTGACCGGATTCCCTCCGACGTCGCCAGTTACGGCGAGCGGATGCACGCCAATACCGCTGCGCTGCTGCGGCAGAGCCTTTCCGATGATGCGATGGAGTTCGCCGAGTCTCTTCAGCGCATGTTCGACGGCCATGACGTGATCGCCGAATCACCTGAAGGGCAGGCATTCCGGGCGTTCGCCACGCTCATCGCGACGCCGTCGCAGCGCGCCCAGCTCGAACGCGATATCGCCGAGATCATCGACCGGGTCGAAGGCCTGCCGGCGCATCTGGAGCGGTCGCTGAACGGATTCATCGGTGCCATGTGGCAGCGGGTGCGCGAAGTCGAGGACATTCGCCGCATCGCCTTCCGCCGCATGAGCAACTTCGTGCGCGGCGGAGATCTGACGCACTACCGGAGCATGCGGACACGGATCAGCGAAGCGCAGGCCTCGGCGGCGCTGGCGTTCCAGCACACCCACGGCAGCCGCGACATCGGCTTCGTGGTGCCGATGAGCGGCGTGGACACCCATTCGGTGGGTCGGCTCCGGCTCGATCAGGGCATGACCACCAAGCCCGCGGCGGTACAGGACACGAGTGCGGAGTTCGCGATCGATCCGGCGGAGATGGTGGGACGGGAATCGATCGACTGGAACGCGTTGCGCGAGGCCGTCCACGCCAGCATGGAGGCGCATTCGGGCTTCGCTACATTATCCGAAGTGCTGGAACGACTGCCCGCCGCGCGCACTGGCGACGTCATCGGATTATGGTCGCTGGCAACACGTTACGGCGAAGTCGATGACACCGCGACCACCCCGGTTTGGGCGGTTACCGCAGGCGGACACCGGGAAATCTCGGTTCCTTACGCGATATTCGGCGAGCCCATTCCCGCTCCGGCCGCCCCGGTACGCGCACCACGCCGCCTGGAACGGCAGCTGACCCTGGCCGAGGAGCTGAGCGATGAGTGACGCAACTGACCCCTCCTTCGCCGATGTGTTCGGCGACGATCTGTCCGGCCAGGGGAACGCGGCGTCGCTCGCCGATCAAGTGCGACTCGATCCGGACGCCGTATTCACCGGCGACGACGATAACGTTGGGGCGCGGGTGAACGACGACGCTCCCGCCGAGCGTTTCGACGGTGACACCAGCGAACTACCACCCGAATTATGTTGGACACTACAAGAATTGGTGACCGCACCGCACATCACCGAGAAGTCCAGAAGCTGGCCGGTGGTCCTGCAGTACGAACAGCCCCTGCGGTCGCGATTGTCGGAACTCGGTCTGATTCTCGAGATCAACCGCGAGTTCCGGTACGCGTTCACCCGACAAGCCGAGGACCCCAGCCCGCGTAGCCGTACCTTGCTGCGCGCCAAAACGCTCAGTCTGGCGGCCAGCGCACTGGCACTGTATTTGTATCGGCTGTATGTGGTTTCGCCGGACGATCCGATCGTCGACCGCGCCGATATGGTCGAGCATCTGCTGGCCTACCGGCCGAGCGACGATACCGACGAGGTCAGATTCCGCGACAAGATCAATGCGGCGATCCGGTCGCTCGACGAAGCCGCGATCATCAAGCCCATCAAGGGAAACAACGATCGATTCACCATCTACGGAGTGATCACGGCGATCCTGACCGCCGATCAGGTGGCCGCACTCGAAGCCCGATACCGGGCGATCGCCACGGGGGAGTCGGCACCGTCGGCGGATGGTGCCAGCGCGCAAGAAGAGGGATCCGAATGACCGAGCCCGCATCATCGCGCACCGTGCATCTGGGCCAGTTCCGCCTGACCCGGCTACAGGTGGTGAATTGGGGAACCTTCTGCGGCTACAAGGACTTTCGCATCGACGATCGCGGGGTGCTGCTCACCGGCCCGTCTGGATCCGGCAAATCCTCGCTCATGGACGCGCATTCACTGGTGCTGCTACCGACTCACGACCAACGGTTCAACGCCTCAGCCGATCTCACCGCGCGCGGTTCGAAACGCAATACCCGCACCGTCGCCGACTACGTACGCGGCGCGTGGTCGGAAACCAACGACGAGAACGAACATTCACAGGTCCGCTACCTGCGTGGCGGCGCGCCCACCTGGTCGGCGGTTGCGGCCACCTACGATGACGGCCGAGGAGCCGTCACCACGGCGGTCGTCGTGAAGTGGTTCACCGGCGTCGAGAACGACGGCGCGGCCATGAGCACCCTGCATCAACTCAACGACGGCGACTTCGATCTGCAGGAGCTCAATGGCTGGGCTGACCGCACATTCGACACCCGATGGTGGAAGAGCGTCAATCCCGCGGCGCAATTCCCGCCGACTCAAGACAAGTACATGACCGAACTGGCCAAACGTATCGGCCTGAGCAAGTCGCGCACCGCGCTGGCGCTGCTCGGTAAAGCGAAAGCGATGAAGAACGTCGGCGATCTCAACCTCTTCATTCGCGACAATATGCTCGACCGCCCCGACACCTTCGACGACGCCCAGCACATGCTGTCGGCGTTCACGCCTCTCAACGAAGCCTACGAGACGGCAAAGCGCGCCAACGCGCAAGCCCAGGTGCTGCATGATCTTCCCGAAAGCTGGCGGACCTACCGGGAATCCGCGCACATGATCGACCGGGCCACCAACGTGCGGGGAGCGGGACTCGAACGGTATGTGCGCGGGCTTCTGCTCTCGGCGATCCAGCGTGAACTCGACGAGATCGATACCGAGGTCCAGAGCCTCGATGCGGTGATCGGCGACCAGAAGGCCCGTAGCGAGGCCGCCCGCGGGGCTCTGATCGAACTGCAAATGCAGCTCAACAAGGAGAACCAGAGCCTGCGCGCCCTCGAAACACGCCACGAAGCGCTGCTGGACCAAGCGCGCGCGGCCAGGCTGCTGTACCGGCAATACAGCGGGCATGTGACGAAGCTGGGCGAACCGTGCCCGCAGGATCCCGAGGGCTTCGAGCGGCTGCGAACCCGGCTGCCGGAGCTGCGCTCCGCGGCGGCTGCCCGCGCGGAAAACCTCACGCCGACAACCCATACCGCCATTGCCGCCAAGTACATGGCTGCCAAGGCGCACCGGGAGGCCGAGGAAGAACTCGCCCGGCTGCGTTCGGCGAAGTCCCTGATGCCCGGCCCTGCCATCGATCGGCGGGCCCGCATCAGCGCGGAAACCGGTGTGCCGATCGCCGACCTACCCTATGCCGCCGAACTGATCGATATGGCCGAAGGCCACGAACGCTGGCGGGCGGCCGCGGAGAAGGTGCTACGCAGCTACGGCATGCGGATGCTCGTCCCGCAGCGGCACAAGGAATCGGTACGTCGCTTCATAGACCAGAACGATATGCGCGGAGTGATCGAATACAGCGTCGTCACCGCGGTTTCCGCGCACGAACCGCGCCCGCTGCCCACGACCCTGGCGGGAAAACTCACCGTCGACCGAGACCATGCGTATGGGCGATGGCTCGCCGACCAGCTGACCCGCCGGTTCAACCACGTCTGCGTCGAATCCGCACACGACCTCGACGATCATCAAATAGCCGTCACAGTCAATGGCACCGTGAAACTGCACGCAAACCACTACCGCAAGGACGACCGTCCCGAGCTGACCAGCACGTCGAGCTACATTCTCGGAGCCAACACGATCGCCAAACGTCGAGCACTGGAAGCGGATATCCAGCAGCTCGCCGATCAGAAGAGGATTGCCGACGACGACGCCCGGGACCTGCAGGACCAACTGGAAGAAGCCAACCGGCACCGGGACGCCGCCACCCAGCTCACCGGCTTCACCACTTGGACCGAACTGGACTACTGGACTCCCGACCACGATGCGAGCGAGCTGGGTGACCGCGTCGACGAGATCCGCTCGGGCAATGTCGATTTGCAGGATCTCGAAGCCAAGCGGGACAAGGCCGCCGACGAGGACAAGAAGGCTTACGGCATCTGGCACCGCACCGAGCAACGCATCACCGAAATCACTACTCGCGAAACGACTCTGGTGGACCTGCAATCCGATGAGGAGAGTCGACCCCACGCCCTCGACGCAGACGACCAGCAGTACCTCGACGAGCTGTACGCCTCGACCGGCGTCATTGCCACCGTCGACACCATCGACAACGTTCGGCGCCAGCTTATTTCGACGCTCGACAAGAGTGTCGGCATCGCCAACGGCGAACGGCAGGCTGCCCGCGAGCGAGTCCGGTCGGCGATCACACGATTTCTCGACCAGTGGCGCGACAGCGCACCCGACGACAGCGGAGACGTCGACCGCAGCGGCCAGGACTTCGTCGACCTGCACGCCGAGATCGTGCAACGCCGATTCCCCGAAGCGATGCGGCGCTTCGAAAAAATGATCAGCGAGGACATGGTTCCCTCGATCGCCATGCTGCAGCGCAGCATCGAGAACGCCGCCACCGAGATCGAACGCCGAGTCGGGATGGTCAATGCCGGCCTGCGCCGCGTCGAATTCAACACCGGGACACACCTACAGATCTCGTACACGACCAGCCCCTCCGTCGACATCAAGGCATTCCGCGCCAGCGTCGACAACCTGATGCGCAAGGCCGCCCAACTCGGCAACGACCCCCAGCGCTACGTCGAACAGTTCAAACGGGTCAAAGCACTCATGGCCAAGTTCACCGCCACCGACACCGCCGCCGAACGCTGGCGCCGCAATGTGCTCGACGTCCGCAACGGCTACGTCTTCTACGGACGTGAGGTCGAGGGTGAGATCACCAAACACACCTACCGCAACACTGCCTCCAATTCCGGTGGGGAACAAGAAAAATTGGTAGCCTTCTGCCTCGCCGCGGCACTGAGCTACAACCTCGCCGACGACCAAACCGACGCGCGCCCACGATTCGGCACCCTCATGCTCGACGAAGCGTTCAGCAAATCCGACGAGAACTTCTCCGCCCAGGCCCTGTCGGCGTTCGACGAGTTCGGCTTTCAACTGGTCATCGCGGCACCCATCCGCCTGTCGGGCATCGTTGAGCCCTACATCGGCCAAGCCATCCTGGTCGAAAAGCGGCTCTTCCCTGACGGCACCCGATCACACGGCCGCTCCGCCACTTTCGGCGAGCTTGCCGCCCAGCGATTCGCCGAAAGCGACGGAGCCACCCGTGCTACGGCCTGACGAGGTTCTCGATCGACTGCATCAGCGGTTCCGGGACGAATACCCGGCGTGGGCCCGCGGCAAAGGCAGCTGGCCACTTCGCATCTCACTACAACCACCGAGCACTACGCAACGATCCACCACGCCGGTCGCGTGTCACGAGTGGGCCGCACACTGGGCGGCGCACCCCGGCCCAGGCACCCTCGAATACACCAACCTGCGATTCCCGACCGGCACCCACCGCATGCCGAAAACGCTGATACTCCAACGCCCCGGCGACGTCGCCACGGCGCATCCCGACGACCAGCAGACATGGCAGCGGTGCGGGCAACGCCTCACCACCCTGCAACGCGAATTTCCCGAGGCACGCTTCACCGGCCTGATCCGCCGCATCACCGAGCTCGGGCAACGCGACTACGACCGCCTGACCCGCACCGTGCGCTGGCTACGTGCGAACCCCACCTCCGGGCTACTGCTACGACAGTTGCCGATCGAAGGCATCGACACGAAATGGATAGGCGCACACGCCAATCTGGTCCTCGCGCTCCTCGGAGACGAACCGAACCCCGAACCCTCCGACAACGAGCCACCCCAATCTCGCAAGCGCACCCTGCACACCCGACTGGGCCTGCGGGTCGTCCCCGAACTCGTCCAAGTCACCGTCTGCGATCCACAGCTGCGCCATCAACTGGCAGGCATGCGCCACCTCGCTGCCCCGGTCGACGACCTCAACCGATGGCCGCACCATCCCACCACCGTGGTGATCCTGGAGAACAAGGAAACTGCCTTCGCCGTGCAAGATGACCACCTCGGCACGGTCATCTTGCACGGCCACGGCTTCTTCGTCGATCAATACGCCCGAATCACCTGGGTACGTGACGCCGAACGAGTCATCTACTGGGGCGATATCGACATCCCCGGCCTGCAGTTCGTAAGCGACCTACGCGGCCACGGCATCCCCGCCACCACCATCCTCACCGATACCGCCGTCCTCCGACGCTACCGGCACCTCTCAGTTGAAGGTGCGCTGCCGCAACGTAACTCGATCCCACCACATCTGACCGACCACGAACGCCGGCTGTACCATCACCTCGTCGAGCACGCGACCGAACACGGGACAGGACTGCTACTCGAACAGGAACGAATCCCCTGGGACAGCGCCTACCCGAAGCTCATGGACGCGCTCCGGCAAGAGGTTTCTCGCTGCGACCGAAAACCTCACCCGGCCTGACCCTGGATCTCGGCCAATCCGCCGCAAGGGACCAAACGCATCTGGGTTACCGGGTGAATCCGTACACCACATTTCACGGACAGCAGCAGCTCCGGATGTCCACGATGAGCGGCTCGATATGGAGAGTGTTGTGGGGTGGGTTGGCCAGGCCGCTGGTCGATAGGAATGCTGGCTCGTAGATTTCCCGGAAGAGCAGATCCTGCGCAGATGCCTCATCGGTCACGCCATACACCGCGGCATCGATTTCGCGGGTGACGCGGACCGTCGCAGGAATCGGGTATTTGGCCAGCCCGGAACGGATCGTCACGATACGCCGCTCCAGGTCCGCTGTCATCGGGATCTGTCCGCGCATCGCTTGATTGATGCGTTCGTACGCCCCACCCGAGTAGGCGTGAATCCAGCCGCGCTCAGCAGATCGTGGTCCTGCCCGGCCAAAACCATTTGGGCCAAGGGGATTTCGTCGAACCCATAGTCATCCGCCACACCGGCATTGTCCCGCAACGACTGTCACGGTCAGCGAAGGGCCTCCCCATCGCTACTTCGATCCCGACCCGCTCGAACTCGTCTGCGAGTGCACGCGTGTCCCGGAAAGCGGCAGGGCGCTCACCTGGACCGGCGGCCGATCCAGGCAGAACGAAATACTTTGATGCCCAAATCATTCCGGCTTGTCACCTACGAGCTTCGATTGGCCAAGGATTTCTGGGCTGACCGGTGTCAGCGTGGTCTGTCGCGCGCACTGCAAAACCGAGCTGGGGTTAATGCCTGCCCGCGCACGGCCATCCCCTGACGGATCGAGGGGATATGTGTCGGTGGGGCGGGTCGCCATGTGACTGGAGGACGATGTGGCCATGCAGAGCACACTCATCGATGGAGGACCGGCGCCGTCGAGGTGGTTCACGATCCGAGACCGCATCGCATCGAGTTCCTGCACGAAGCTGCGGCCGGCCGCGATGGCCTGCTGCACGTTTTTCGTCGCGCACGCGACAATAGACATTGCGCTTATCGAGCTCGGTGCCGGCAGCGACGACGACCTCCTCGCTGCCTTGGCGGATCTACTCCCCCGCGATGATCGCTGGCGTCACGCACACGGTTCGCGTGGGCACGGACGATCCCACGTCATGCCGGCGCTGATCGCCCCCTACGCGAGCATCCCGGTGCTGGGCGGTGAGATGGCCCTGGGAGCCTAGCAATCGGTCGCGATGGTCGACCTCAATGTCGACAATCCCGTCCGGCAGGTCCGGCTGTCGACCCTGGTCGGCTGAACGCGGACCCGCAGGAAACCTGGAGCGTTCCCGAGCTCGACCAGCAGCCGAGGCCAAGTCGGCGAGGTCGGTCCGAATCTCCTGGTTAGCTCTTGTCGCAGTAGTGCGCTGCAGCCGAGACAAAGACCCTGATCGATGCTCGGCGTGCTGTTACGATCTCTATTATGAAAGCTAATACGTCGCTGAGTTTGGATGGTACTGTGCTTGAGCAGTCCAAACAGGTTGCTGCCGAGTTGGGGATCACCTTCTCGGCGTTTGCCGAAGCGGCGTTGCGGGACAAACTGCTTGCCGGCGCGGCACGGATCGCGGCCGACTATGAGCGGGCCCAAGGACGCGACACCGCTGAGCACTTCGCACAGGCGGAGGCCGAGCGGGCCGCGATGGCCGAAGCGATCCGCGCTGACGGCGCCGCGTGGTAACCGCGGCGGCGCCTGCCCACGGCGAGGTATGGCACTACCTGCCGACGATCGCCGGTCGTGAGAAACCGTCAGCCTTGGGCGCGGACCGGATCCTGGTGCTGTCGCGCACCGCCGTGAACGCGATCCTGCCGACTGCGCTCGCGGTGCCAGTCGAGTTGGCACCCAAGATGCCCGGCCTCGCGGTCCCGTTCTCCGACCTCGACCCCCTTCCGGGCCTCTCGGCCGTCGTATACCGCATCACACCGATGTACCGGCCCTGGCTGCAGGACCGCATCGGAGTGGTCAGCGAATCGACGCTGCGCCAAGTCGTGGGTACTCTTGTCGGTCTGGTAGCACCGGACACCGTGTTCTCGCCGGATCGATAGAACCTCGCTGCCACAACGGCGGATAACACGTCAGGTTCGGGCTGCTCCGGAGGTGTCGGGCCGCTACGGACACCTGCTACGGACACCGCCGAAGCCCGCTGACCTACCCTCCGGTGTCCCCCACATCCCGCAGCCAGGTGCACGTTGCTGGGCCTGCGGCCGGCCCGCTACTGCCACTCGATTTCCGGCACTGCAGCATGGCGGAGGACACCGTAGAGGTCCTCGATGTCGGTGCGGGCCCCGCGTTCAGTGCACGAGGCGAAGATCGTACGTTGAGCCGCGCGGGACAAGCCGACGAAGAACGCGGCCGTGGACTCCTCGGGATCCTTCTTGTACGACCACCATTGTTTGTCGTCGAGACCGACGAAGAACACCGTGTGATATTCTAGTCTATTGCTCTTGTGCACGGTCATGAGTCCGACCGCGTCGGCTGCCGGGTAGGCGCGCACCGCGGTGATCCACGAATCGGCGCTCTCGGCGCACTGGCCCAATCGGAGCGCGACAGCTTCGAGCAGCTCGCGGACTTCCCCGGCCTGCTGATGCGCAGCGAGTTGACGGTGGATCCGATCGGCATCGAGGAACTCCGCAATGTGAACAATTGCGCTACCGGCGTTGTCGACGGTGGGCGGGTTGAGCCGAAGCCAGGACCGCAGCTCTGCGACGAACGCACTGAGTTCGTCGATCACCACGCGCCCGGCCAGGTCCTCGCGAGAGCTGACGCCGTGAACACGCAAGACCTGACCGCACACCTCGGTCCATACCGCCGGCTGCCCACCCGCGGTCGCCAACTGCATAATTCCGGTCAGGAGCTGAGCAATCGGATTCTTGAGCA
The DNA here is from genome assembly GCF_042755705.1 of Nocardia sp. NPDC059154. Classification (NCBI taxonomy): domain Bacteria; kingdom Bacillati; phylum Actinomycetota; class Actinomycetes; order Mycobacteriales; family Nocardiaceae; genus Nocardia; species Nocardia sp. NPDC059154. Next base: position 13,246 of record NZ_JBHZCS010000050.1, on the reverse strand, counting down.
GGTCCTGCACGCTCAGTTCACCGATCACCTTCGCAGCGTCGTTGCGCAGGCCGATTCCGTGCTGGGCGAAAGCGGTACGGAATCGCTGTTCGAACTCGGCAACCTGTTGCCGTACAACGATGATGTAGCGCCCCGGTGACCGCCTCGCCTCCGAGGTCTCGTTGGCGATCCATTCCGCGATGATCTGTGCTTCGCGGTCGAGGTTCGGGAAGGTCCAGATTTGGACCGGGTCGCCGACGACGTCAGCGACCGCTTTCGATTCTGCCGGTGCGGATTCGGGGTCGAGGCGCACTGCCACCGCGTGCTGCAGCGCCAGTCACCGGGGTTGAGCGATGGTTCCATGTCAGTCTGAACGGCGACGCCTCGAAGTCTGCCCGGAATTCTGTGAACGCGTCCTCGAGCGCGCCGGCCCACCCCATAATCCGCTGCTTGCGGTCGCCCACGGCAGTGACGACGGGACCACTGCCGAACACCGATGTCAGAAAAGAGTATTGGGCGTAGGTGGTGTCCTGGAACTCGTCGACGAACACATAAGGGTAGGTCGCGGTGAGTGCTCGACGGATGTGCGGTGATGTCCGCACGAGCAGTTCCGCAAGCCGATTCAGCATGGTGAAGTCCACCAGCTGTGCGGCATGCCCCAGGTAGTGCTCCCGCCACCAGGACAGGGCGGCATACTCGGCGGGGATGCCGGTCTCGGTGGGAGGGTGCTCTGGCAGCGGATAGGCCCCGAGGACTTCTGTCAGAAATCGGGCCTGAGGCAGGGCGAACAACTTCGTGCGCATCGGCTCTGTGGTTGTTGCCGTGGCCAGTGTTTGCACGAAGTCCCGTTGCTGGGCGACGGTGAAGTAGTTGAGCTGGTAGTCGCCCCGCAGTGCCCATGCCGGCGGCAGCATCGCCCCGAAACGATCCACCAGCGAGCGGGTGAAGGTATCGAAGGTCATGGATTCGAAACGACTTCCGAGCTCGCCGAGACGATCTCGTACCCGAAGGCCGAGGTTGGCCGCGGCGTCGCGCTTGAACGAGATCGCCAAGATACGCCGTGGCGCTGGGCACAACTTGGTCTGCAGCAGGTAGGCGGCATGCTGGGCCAGGAACTCGGTTTTGCCCGAGCCGGGCCCGGCAATGACCGCGCAGGACGTGGTGCTGCGCAACGCCTCCCACGCCGCGGGCTCGAGGTCGTCGATGCCGATCGGGCGCCATGACTGCGGGTCGGCGAGTCCCGCGCTCGCGCGGGTATCCGAGTGCGCGGGTGAGGAATCGGCGGCAGGGATGTTCACAGCGCGATCTCCTGCGCGATCAGCGTGATCAATTCCGCCAGCGGGCTCGGTGGCTCAGCGAGCTCGGCCGCGGGCACCGTGGCCAGCGCGCGCAGATGCGTGCTGGGTTTGGAGCGGGTCTTGAACAAGTATCGATGCCAGCGCAGCTCGTCTTGGCGCTCGTCGTTCTTGTTCTGGTCTACGGGGTTCCAGTAGTCGCTGCGGGCTCCGGCCACACCGAGCATCGCAGCGCGGGCGTCGGTCTCACGAGGACCGGTCTCGGAGCCTTCGAGGCGGATGTAGTGGTCCCGGTAGGCGCGCAGCAGGGACAAGTCCAAATCCAATGGCCAGGAAAAGAAGACGGTCGACGCCTGCAGGTGCTCTCGCCACCGCTCGCAGTCGGCGGGGGGCATCGTGTCGGACAGGTCGTCGAGGCTGTCGTAACGATCGATTCCGTCGAAAGGGTTCTTGTCGATCGCTTGCCATACAGTCGCGGGCGCTCGCGGCCCGAAGAACCGTATGGTTTGCGTGGATCGCATCCGGGCCCATCGGTCACCTGGTGGCGTTTCATCTTCCGAGCCTTCGCGTGTGGCGGGCGTCCGCCACCGTGGCGTCGATGCGTGCAGCGACGGTGCCGATGGTGGGGTCATAGATCTCCGCGAACGGCATCCCGCCGGTGGGTAGGACGGCGTCGAGGTGCCACAGCAGCTGCCGCGGCCACTCTTGGTCGTCGACCGTCCATCGTCGTACGGTACGTCGGCTCAGGAATGCGCGTCGCTCTGGCGCGGGCTGCGCGGGCACGGACTCCTCGATGCAATCGAAGAGCTGGACGCGATAATGTGGACCCCGACAAGCATCTGTGCCGAGTGGATGCTGTTGGCTCCCGAAATGGCGACAGCCATGAATCGCATTTACGACCAGGCATATCCGCACGCGTTGCGCGAGGTAACCGGCCTGAGCAACACCCAACTTTTCGACGCCGAGCGGTGGGCCGACGCGATGCTTGCTTGGTCGCGCAGCTCTTAACAGTCGCGTCAACTAAAGTTGACATCACGATCGGTGCATGAATCATGTTGTTGAGCAAAACATTCGGTCGCACGGCCGCGGCGCAGGTGTTCGGTCCAGGAAAAGGCGAGAGTAATAATCCACGGACGTTGTGCTGGCGGCGATTCCGAGACGTCCTCGTCGTAGCCCATCGAACCAGAATGCGGGCGACACTCCGCAGGCCACGCCGCGAAGGTTGGACCGGTCCTGATGCTCGACTACCGTCTCGAGATAGCTGGCTGACCGATGGGCAAGCTGAAACCGTCTCATTGCATGCCGCGTCACGGACATCTTGGAGCACGCCAGGAGTGTCGAGTCCGTGGCTCAGAGCCCTCCAAGCCAAGGAGAGATCCGGGATGATACCGATGCGGCTGGCCGACGTCGCTGCTGTGGTGGGTGGCCGCCTGTACGGCGCAAACGACGACGAGTTCGTCACCGGCACAGTGGAGTTCGACTCGCGGCAGGTCACTCGAGGGGGCCTGTTCGCCGCGCTGCCAGGTGAGCAGGTCGACGGGCACGATTTCGCCGATGCCGCCGCAGCCGCAGGCGCGGTTGCAGTTTTGGCAGCCAGGCCGGTGAATGCTCCCGCCATTGTCGTACCGCCGGTTGACCCTGCTCGAACGCACACCCGCTCGGTAGCGCTCACCGGGGACAAGGATGGCGCCGGCGCCGCCGTCTTGGCAGCACTCGAGAAGCTCGCCCGCGCGGTGGCGGGGCGATTGACTGCTCGTGGACTCGTTGTCGTGGGAATCACCGGCTCGTCGGGGAAAACCTCCACCAAGGACTTGATGGGCCAGGTTCTCGACCCGATGGGCTCCACTGTCGCACCCCCCGGATCGTTCAACAACGAGCTGGGCCATCCGTGGACAGTGCTTCGTGCCGAGGACGCCACGAGGTTTCTCGTGGCGGAGCTGTCTGCGCGAGGCCCGGGACACATCGCGGCTCTGTGCAAGACAGCACCGCCCCGAATCGGCCTCGTACTCAACGTCGGTAGCGCGCATCTGGCGGAGTTCGGTTCCCGCGAGCAGATCGCTGCGACGAAAGGAGAGCTGGTCGAAGCGCTGACCGCAGATGGTGTGGCCGTTCTCAATGCCGACGATCCGCTGGTGCGGGCAATGGCGTCGCGGACCTCTGCCACGGTCGTTTACGCCGGGCGAAGCGAGCACGCCGACGTACGTGCCGTCGATATCGCTCTCGATGAGAACGCCCGCGCCAGTTTTCGGCTCGCAACGCCTGACGGGGCTGCGATGGTGCGTTTGCAGTTACACGGCGAACATCATGTCGACAACGCCGTGGCGGTAGCTGCAGCCGCGATGCAACTGGGCGCGGGTGTCGACGAGATCGCCGATCGGTTGTCGCATGCCAGCTCACGATCGGTACGGCGGATGCAGGTGTGCACTCGTTCCGATGGAGTCACGATCATCAACGATGCCTACAACGCCAACCCGGAATCCACCGGTGCTGCGTTGCACAGTCTGGCCGCAATGGCGGTGGGGCGCCCGCGTAGCTGGGCGGTCCTCGGGCCGATGGGCGAGCTCGGGTCCTCCAGTCACGTCGAACATGAGCTGATCGGAGGGCTTGCCGCGGATCTGGGCATTGACCGTGTCGTCGCCGTCGGCGAGCAGGCACATGCCGTGCTCGGTGGCATCAGAATCGTAGGCACCAGTGCGTACGCAGTGGCGGACATTGATGCGGCGCTTGATCTTCTACGACAGGAGTTGGACGAAGGCGATGTCGTGTTGGTGAAGGCGTCGAAGTCGTTCGCGCTGTGGCGCATCGCAGAATCGCTTGTGGACGATCACGGTCGCGCGACCGCTCCGGTACCAGAGAAGTGATTGATCGGTCCGGTGGCCGGAGCCGGTCGCTGAGATTACGCCACCTGGTGGACCTGCTCGAGTACTGCCGGTGAGCCTGTCGTGGCTGCCCACCGTTGTGTGCCCCATTCGAAGTGCCACCATTCCTCGGGATAGGGCACGAACCCTGCTGAGGTCATCACGAAATGCAACAGCGACCGCGATTGTTGCGCGAGGTGGTGCTCGGGAGTCGACGGTGGGTGGCGGAAGTACCAGTCCGCGGCTGAATGGGCCGCGAATTCATCGAAATCTGTTCCCATGAAGGCGGGTTCGCCGTCGATCGTCACGGTCAGATCGACCGCGCCGCCGGTTCCGTGGGGGAACACCGTATCGGGCGGGGAGACATAGGTAGCGGCCTGCCGGGCTGCTTCGTCGAGGGTGACACCTTGTTGCTGGCTGATGCGGGTTGCGTAGTCGAGGAAGATCGCCTTCTGGGTCTCGGGCGCGCGATAGGCGTCCCAGACGAGCAGTCCGTAGCGGCGGCGTGGCCGGCTCAAGCGTGCAATGTGTTCGGCGGCCATCCCGAGCCGTCGCGCCATTTCCGGCGCAGCCAGACAGACTGAACGGGCCCCCGGATGCCCGTGAAGGAAATATCGAGCATCACAGAGTGCCGTTGGCAAGGCAACAAGAGCGTTTTTGCACATGATGGAGCTCCGTTCGGGTGCGGATACAACCCGTCGGCTGTGCGCGGCTATGGACACGCACATCAGCGACGTAGTCGGTCGGCCCGGCAAGTCGGTGACGGGTCGAAGCGGTGAGACAGTCAGTGAGCGAGGGTGGGATCGATGACGATCCCGCGCCCGGCGAAGTAGTCCTCGAAGGCGTCGAAATCGACCGTGGCGAATTGCTGCGATCGATTCGGCAGACCGGAGGGATTGTGGATGATCAGGCCAGTTGCGCTGGCACCGACAGCCAGGACCAAGTGCCCGCCTTTGCCTCCGGGCTTTTCCGACGGACGGCGGATCGACGGGTGGACCGAGAGCATCGTCGGACGGCCAGCAGCGACCGCCTGCCTCACGTGCTGCAGTGTCAGCGAGGGCTCGACCTGCGCCGACAGTCCCCATCGCTGAGCCACGTATTCGCTGAACGGTGCGTAGATGAGACCTCGGACAGAGTCGCCGTCGACGATGTAGGCACCGACCTCGAGGCAGTCTCGAATCACCGATGCCGCGTCGGGTGCGGTGCCATCTCGGTAGGCGAGCACCATGCGCAGGCACGCGACACCGCAGGTTCGCCACGACCAGAATTGGTACTCCTGGGCCGACGAGGCACCCGAGTCTGGCCATCGCGGGTCGTCGGCGGCGGCCATGGTGCCGGCGAGGATCGCGTCGACGAGGTCCGGGGATTCCCATTGCGAGTAGTAGGGCACTGGGAGTGCCATGTCCGCGACGGTCACGACGAGATCCTATCCCCATGAGTCCGGATGAGGGTGCTCCACAGACTGTTGTCGATGTTCCCGCCCGATACGACACACAATGCGTGGAGATCTGGTTGCGTGAACCGCAGCGCGACGGTCAATGCGGCGGCTCCAGCGAACTCGGCTCGGATGCCAAAAGTGTTGTGTAGCAGTCGAATCGTCTCGGCGATCTCGGAATCGGTCACAAGTTCCACGCGTAGGTCGGCGGCTCGGCAGATAGAGAACGGCAACGCGCCGATGTAGCGCACGAGCAGACCCTCTGCGGAACTGCGGCCGGGTGAGGCTTGCCATCGGTACCCGCAGCGCAGCGATTCCTTCATGGCGGGTGCGCTGGCATGCTCGACGCCGATGACGGTGGTGTCGGGCCACGCTGTCAGTGCCGCTGATACCAGGCCTCCCCCGCCGATCGGGACGAACGCGAAATCGGGTCGACCGCATTGTCGTTCGGCCTCGGCGAACAGGCTCTGATGCCCGGCGATAATGTCGGGGTCGTCGAAGCTGGGTACATAGTGAGCGCCGCTCGAACGCGCTTTTTCGCGTGCGGCAGCTTCGGCGTCGTCGTAGGAACCGGCAATGAGGTCGACGTGCGCACCGGTGTCGATGATGCGGGCGAGCTTCACAGCGGGGGTGGACTCAGGAACGAACACCTGGACCCGGTGGCCGGCGAGACGTCCCGCGATGGCCAGCGCGGCACCATGGTTGCCCGTCGATGCTGTGATCAGCGTGGCACTGCGTGGCATTGCAGCGATCTTTCGCGCGACTCCACGGAACTTGAAAGCACCCGAGATCTGCTGTGTTTCGTCTTTGATCGTGAGCCTGCGCCAGCCATGGCCGGGCAGCTCGCGCACGGGCGTGACACGGGGGGCGATGGTCGTGGTAGTCATCGGTCAATGCCCGATCTCGTAGGGCAACTGTTTGCGGGAACTGGGCATCGAAGCCCCCACCTGGATACAGCGGTCGATCAGATCGGGGATGCTTTGCCCGTGCTCGGCGAGCATGCGAGGAAACAGGCTCCCGTACATGAGTCCAGGAATGGTGTTGACTTCGAGGAAGTACACGCCATCGGATGCGGCGATGTAGTCGAACCGCGCCCACCCGAACAGCTCCAGATACTCGAACAATCGAACAGAGGCGCGTTGCGCCAGCGTGGCCTCGGCACCGGTGTTGACCGTGACCTCAGCCCCTCCGTGCCGATGCTTCTGGTCATGGCCGAAAAATCGCTCAGGTGTGTCGATGGCCAGGACCGGCAACGGTCGCGCGTGGCCGTCCTCCACGAGAACCCCGCAGCTGATCTCGGTGCCCGAGATGTACTGCTGCACAAGTGCGGTGGTGCTGAACTCGTGGATCTCGCGCACCAGATCCTCGACCGCGGCACCGTCGAAGCCCGTGAGCACAGTCGTGAGCAGCGAGGCACCCATGCGGTTGGGCTTGACCACGACCGCAGATCCCTCGAAGGCCGCCGCCGCGACGTCGATACCGCTCACGCGGTGTCGACGATCGATCGCGACGGTCCGCGGAACCCGCAGACCCGGCACCACCGCGTCGGCAAGCACCGCTTGGATCCGCTTGTCCATTCCGACCGCAGAGGACAGCACCGAACCGAAACTACCTCGGATGTCGAGGATTTCGGCCAGACCCTGCCAGCAGCCGTCCTCGCCTTCGGTGCCGTGCAGCAGCGAGAAAGTGAAACAACCTTCGTCTTGAAGAAAGGCGATGGCCTCGCGTAGCGGAGCTGAACGGCGGATGAGGAACTCGGATTCGGTGATGGGCCAGGGCGGTCCGGTGATGATCCGGGCACCGTCTTTGCGATCGATGTGCACAACCGCCTGCACCGCGAATCTATCGGCGGCATCGAGTAATTCGGTCAGCACACGGCGGTAGCTGTGCAACGATGCGTCGTGCTCGGTGCTGCGGCCTCCGACGAGCAGGATCAGTGGATTTGGCATGATCTTTCCTTTCGATTCAGGTCATGGCTGCGGTCTTCGGCAGCGCCTTCGGGCGCAAGCGCCGAGAGAAACGGCCGAGGACGCGGTTGTCTGCGTCTATCCGCAGACGGTTTCGGAGTTCGCGCCGGCGGTGTAGGTTTCGGCGTAGTTCTGACCATTCGGGTACTTCAGATGCACCTGGAAGTGAATGCAGGTACTGCCCGGCGCATAGACCTGCATGCTGTAGCTCGACCCTGAGCCGTAGTCGATCTCAGTCGGCAAAGCCGCCTGTCCGTCTGCCCAGATGTCCTTGACCGCAGCACCACCGGCGGGGTTGCTGCGCACGCGGATCCAATTGGTCTGGCAGCTGTTGGAGTAGTAGACATCGACGTAGCTCACGACCTGACCGAGTTCGGTCTGAATGCCTCGGGTAGCGGCCAGATACGCGTTCTGGTTGCAGCCGGTAGCGGCGGGGTCGGTGCCGTTGTGCTGAGGGCCGGCCGCGGCGGCGCCGCTGCCGGAGAACACCGCGACGAACGCGGTGGCCGCCAAGGCGATGGCGGTCTTGGACACCTGCCGTGCGGATGTCGTGGATACGGTGCGGGAATTGGTGGCGGCGAAAAACATCGAGAGCTCCGATCTCCGTGAGGCGATCGCCGAATCGAACGGCGACCAGCCCACCTTCGCGCAGGTCAGGCCAAATTCCTGAGCATCCAATCGGCCCAATCGCCTGTGCCACAATGAGATATGGCCGTGGGGGACACCGCTCCGACCGATCCGGCACTGATCACCAGCCGTGAACAGTTCGCGAGCACGCTGAAGTCATTCGCGCTGCAAGCCGGACTGTCGGTTCGCCAGGTGGCTGAAGCTGCCAGCGCTCACCTACCACCAGGTCAGGTCGTCCCGTACGGGACCATCCAAGGCTGGTTCTCCGGAACAGCGACACCCGACGCGAACTCTCCGTTCCTGACACCGGTCCTGCTGACATTAGGTATTGCGCCGCACGAGGTTTCGCGGTGGCACGCGGCCGCGGCACGCGTGCGCCGGATTCCACGGCCGGCAGCAGCGACCCGCTCCCCGTACCGCGGGCTGGATCCATTCGAGCTCGAACACGCCGAGGACTTCTTCGGCCGCACCGAGCTCACAGAGCAACTGTGCGACCAGGTCGGCTCGAGGCTAGCCGCGGCGACGGAATCCAGCGTGGTCGTCGTGGTCGGATCCTCCGGTGCGGGAAAGAGCTCGCTGCTGCGTGCCGGGCTCGCCGCGCGTTTCGACTGCCGCATTCTCACACCCGGCCTCGATCCGCTTGCCTCGCTCGCGGATACGACCCGCGGATGCCGGCTCGACAGCGACGAGGCTGTGGTTCTGGTAGTCGACCAATGCGAAGAGTTGTGGGCGCTGGCTCCACCGGACACCGGTGAACGCGACCAAGCCAGCGTCCGCTGGGATCACAACCGGCGCCAGTTTCTCGGCGAACTGTCCGCGTGGGCTCGACGGCCCCGCACCGTAGTGGTGGTCGGTTTGCGCGCCGATCACTTCGGCTATGCCGCCAACGAACCCCTTCTGGGCGCCGCACTGACCGGCGGCCATCAAATCGTCGTGACCCCCATGAACCGACACCAGTTGTGCCAGGTGATCGAAGCACCTGCGGCGCGGCGCGACATACAGGTCGATCCAGCGCTGGTGCAACGACTGCTCGAAGAACTGGCCGTCACCGACGCCGATTCCGAACCGGGCGCATTGCCGTTGCTGTCCTACGCGCTCAAACAGACCTGGGCCAACCTGCGTCCGCCACGAAAAACCTTGAAATACGGCGACTATCACAAAACCGGCGGGATCCGTGGAGCGATCGAGAAGGCCGCCGAGGACGCGTATGCGGCATCGAGCTCCACCCAACAGCTGGCAGTCAAACGCATACTGATGCGCTGCGTGGCCGTCACCGAGGAATCGACCGCACGCAGGACCGCGATCCGCTCGGAACTGCAATGGGACGACCTGTCCCCCACCGATGTCGACGCCGCGATCGACCGGTTCGCTGACCAGCGACTGCTCACCATCAGCGATCACGGTGTCCAAGCCAGCCACGAGGCCTTGCTGTCGGCCTGGCGGCGACTCGCGCGCTGGATCGACACCGATCGGGTCAGTCTGCTGCGGCACCGACGGTTGACCAGCGAGGCTCTGCAATGGGAGCACGGCGGGCGCGCGCACAAGGACCTGCTCAGCGCCGGCCGTACCGAGGAGTTCGCGGCGTGGGCCGCCGACGAAACCCACCAGCGCGAACTCAATCCGCTCGAACGGCAGTTCCTGACCGCCAACGTGGCTTTTCATGCCGAACAGGCGGCCAAGGAACGTCGCCGTGTGGCCGAGTTGAACGAAACAGTGGACAGGCTCAGGATCTCGCGAGCGCAGCTTCGCCGGCGGGCACGAGTGCTGCAATGGTTGGCAGTTCTGCTGACGATCCTGACTATCGTGGCATCAGCGGCCGTGGTCGAGGCCGTGAGCAACCGCGACCGCGCGCGCACCGCTGCACAGGTTGCTCGCACAGCGCGCAACGAAGCGTTCTCCCGCCTTGCCGCCGTCCAGTCCGGGCAGCTACGCGATCGAGATCCTGCCCTGGCTCAGCAGCTGGCGCTGGTGGGGTGGGATACCGCGGCAACCCTGGAAGCCCGCTCGGCGCTACTGGACTCCACCGCAGTCCCGACGCCACAGCGCACACCGACCGTGCCGGGAACTGTTGCGATCGCGCTGAACACCGACAAGACCTGGCTCGCAGTAGGCAACTCCGATGGCACTGTGCGTTTGTTCAATCGCGGTGACGCAGGCCGGGATTCACCGGTGATGCTTACCCCGTCGATCGGAGCGCTGTATGCGGTCAGCTTCGCGCCCGATGGCCAGACACTCGCGGTCGGTGGCGTGTCCGGAGCGACGCTGTGGGACGTTTCGAGACCGGCTCATCCACGCAACCTGACATTGCTGAGCGGGATCACCGGTCCGGTCTACGATCTCGCGTGGTCACCGGATGGACACGAGATCGCTGCCGCGACAACGGGAGGCGCGCTGCGCTGGACCGTCGACCCCGACGGCGCGGCACACCCCCCGATCTCGGACTCGACCACGGTGACCAAAGCCCTCGCCTACAGCCCCGACGGGCGATACCTCGCAACAGGCACCGAAGCCGCAACAGTCCAGCTGTGGAACCGGACTCCCAACACGCCCGATAGTCCCGCGGGAATTCTGACGATGCCCCGGCCCACCGATGGCATCCTCGACCTGCAATTCGATCCGACCTCGACCCACCTCGCGGTCGGATCGCAAGCCAACGAGTGCACCCTCGTCGATGTCACCCGGCCCGAAACGCCCTCCATCACAGCTCATCTGGGCGGATTCACCAGCTTTGTCAACTCGGTTGCCTTCCGCGACAACGGTGCCACGCTGGTCGCGGGCAGTTCGGACAACTCGGTCCGCCTCTTCGATGTCGCGTCCGGAACCACTACCCAGATTCTTCCGGGACCCTCCCTGGTCACCTCGGTGCTCGATGCCGGAGGTACCGTAATCACCGCCGCCACAGACGGTTTCATTCGTGAATGGAGCATGCCGGGACCGGTCACCGTAAGCCTTGGCGGCCGCGTATTCACCCTCCCCGCCAGCGCGGACAGTTCCGTTGCGGCCGTCGGGCTGGTCGCACCCGTCAACAGCGAGTTCAACGTCGTACACCGCTTCGATCTCACCGATCCGGCCGGAATCGGTGAGATCCGGCCACCGCTGCAGTTCGAAGGCGGTGGCCGGATGTCGGGAGTAGCCGCGGTATCGGGCGACGGACACATCGTCGCGGCCGGGACCAACGACGGCGAGCTATACACCTGGAATGTCAGCGAACCCGAGCAACCGCACCGATTCGCACCATCCATCCGTGTTCTCGACCGTGTCATCGACGCTGCCGTGCTGTCCTACGACGGCCACCACGCCTATGCAGCCGCAGCCGGTGACTCCCTGAACCGAATCGCCATCGTGGACTTCACAGATCCGGCCAACCCCCGCACGGTGGGGACCCTGACCGCCAACGGCCTGGTCCAACTGCTGACGATCAGCGCCGACGGGGGCCTCCTTGCCGCGAGCACGGCCAACGGAATCAACGTGTGGGACATCTCCGGCCCGCAGGCAACTCCCGTCGCCGACCTGCGCCACATTTTCGGTTCTACGGTCACCGCAGCCAGATTCGGCACCGGCCGACTACTCGCCGCGGGCAGCGACGACCGCACGATCAAACTCTGGGACTTCCACGACCCCCGACAACCCACCCTTGTCGCGACGCTCACAGGGCCCTCCGGTGCCATCGAGTCACTGACCTTCGACCCGTCCGGTCATCGACTCGCCGCAGGAATCGGCGACCACCAAGTCTGGGTGTGGGATGTAACCCACCCACAAGATCCGCAGCCCTACGCCGCACTCAACGCCTACACCGGGCGAGTCAACGATGTCGCGTTCAGCCCCGACGGCTCTCGTCTCACCGCCGCAGGATTCGACGGAACCCTGCGAACCTGGCACATCGACCCAGCCGAAATCACCGCGACCCTGTGCACCGCAACAGCATCGACCGTCTCGACAGACGAATGGCAGCAATACTTTCCCGCAACCACGTACATCAACCCATGCCAGTGAGACCAACCCAGCACCTCCGGACACTGTGACCACGACGATGGCGACCGTCGAGGAGACATACCTGCCGCTGCCACGTGACCCAGGCACCGAAGTCCTGCTGACCTGCGGGAACGGATTCCCGCTCGCGGTGGCGCTGTCGGGCGCGAATGTCAATGACCATCTGCTGTTACCCACGCTGCTCGACCGGGTCCGACCCCTGCGCGGGCGTGCGGGCCGGCCCAGGCATCGGATCACGAACCTGATCGCGGATAAGGGGACGACTACCCCGGCGTGTATTCCGAACTGCGGCAACGACGTATCACCGGCTACATTCCCCGCCGCGGCACCCGCGACAAGGTCACCGCCGGCCGCTGGATCGTCGAACAATCCTTGTGCGCCGCGAAGCGGCGTGTCGTATCCCCGGCTCAGCCGGGAGGGACTTGAAGGGAGGTTCCTGGGTCGAATGGCTGACCTGATGCCGAAAGGCTGACGGGACAACAGCATGCCAGAGAATCCGGTGACCGGGCCCAGTGGTCGGGGACGGGGTGCCGGAGGGACCCGTGTGATAGGGCGGAATTGCTGGATTGCCTGAATCCCAATCTCCAGTCGATGCAAGTTCCCATCCACCGGAAACGACCGCTGAAACCGGTGTCGTGCCCTGCGTCGGAGTCCAAGGTTCTCCGATGCAACCTCCGGGGTGCGAGGCGATGCCCAGCGAGGGCATTGAAGGAGATGAGTGGGGCGCCTACGTCACGCTGCCACGTACGACACGAACGAACGCGGGATCGCCTACGGGACGCGAGTCCTAGCTTGACTCTGTCGGTGATCTTGTGAGTTTCAAGATCAGCTGTTGAGTGCCCGCCAGGACCGCTGTCGGTGAATTCCGTTCTGGTCCAGGAAGTTTTGGAAGGCTGTCGGTGGCCTGGATGGGGAAGACTCGTCGGGTAGCTGTCCCGCGCTGAGGCGTTCGATGTTCACGGCGATGGCGGTGAGGACGTGCTGGACGTGGGCCTTGGGTCAATGCCGGGAAGTTTGGCTGCTGGAGTCGTTGTCAAGCTGTGTCGGCGAAGTCGAGGTAACAGGGCGGGAAGTTCAGGTCCAGCGCCGTGTCCG